>NZ_JAQDKY010000031.1:341-55489 GCF_027662325.1 Blautia faecis
AGTTTGAAGCGGAGGTATGTATTATGAATATAGGATTTTGGTCGTGTATAATTTTGGTAATACCATTTCTGATTATAGGTGTGTTATTTGCGATTTTTAAGGAAAAAGCAGCAAAATTTGTTTCAGGATTTAATTCATTTTCTAAAGAAGAACAGGCATTGTATGATAAAGCTCATATCTCTCGTGATATAAGAAATCAGTGCTTTATGTGGGCTATTATAATGTTGGCAGGAGCATTATTATCCTGCTTTTTAACCCCATATATAGCTATACCAACCTATATTATTTGGTTAGTTCTGTTTTTTAGAGAAGTCCACTTTGATAATCATAAAGCGTTTGAAAAATATTTATTAAAGTAAATTCAAGTTTACAGAACTGAATCAAAAGAGCTCGAAGGAGCTCTTTTTCCTTTTTTATAATAGTATCTGGGACTGTTGTTCCGTTGATAAGATTTTCAAGTTGTTGTGCGACTTCGGCTTGTTTGTTTGGATACAGACGACTATAAGTATTTAAGGTTTGAAAGAATTGTAGAGCAGATGAAACAGGCACAGGGGATCACGGAACAGTTAAAGGCAGAAAATCAGATGGAATGGGTAGCGAGAATGAACAATATGTAATCGTGTGCAAGGGAGATTGTGGATACAGAGATGGTTTATCAATAATGGAAATAAAATGAAGGAGAAAAGGCGGCAGTTTAGAAAGGCTGTTGCCTTTTAGGAATTGTTGTTTATTTGTTGTTTTTTATAAGATATACTATAAAGAAAAGATAGCATTATAGCCAGAGGTGGAATTTATGAACTATAAAATTTTAATGGTTGATGATGATAGAGAATTGCTAAAAATGTTGAATCAATACTTTACATTGAAGAATTATACAGTGATTATTGCAGAAAATGGCATAGAAGCAATGGAAAAGATAAGTGTAAATCCCGATATTATTTTATTGGATGTAAATATGCCGGGAATGGACGGAATTGAAGTGTGCAGAAGAATCAGAGATATGGTTTCCTGTCCGATTATTTTTTTGACCGCAAAAGTAGAAGAACAGGATCGAGTAATGGGATTGTTGTCTGGTGGCGATGATTATGTTTTAAAACCATTCAGTTTGAAAGAATTAGATGCCAGAATTATTGCTCATTTGAAACGTGAAGAACGTTTACATAGGAAAAAAGAACAAAGGTTTTATGGAGAATTAGTAATTGACTATGCCAGTAAATGTGCACATATTAAAGGGAATGCTTTAGAGCTTACTAAATTAGAATATGAGATTATAGAATTTTTATCCATGAATCCTGAAATGGTTTTTGATAAAGAACGTATTTATGAAAAGATTAGTGGATATGACACAGAAGGAGATAGTCGAGTAGTGACTGAACTAATCCGTAGAATTCGTAATAAAATAAAACGATATACAAAACATGAATATATTGAAACAGTATGGGGGATGGGATATAAATGGAAAAAATAAAAAATCTTTCGTTAAGAAAAACCATTGTCTTATATATGATAGTCAGTTTGATAGTTAGTTTTTATCTTTCGGCATTGATTATGCGAATGGCAGCAACTATACAAGATGACATTTGGTGGAAATACGTAGATCAAGAAAAGTATTTTGAAATGGCTGAAGGTGACGGTAGAAAGTATTTGACAGATGTTCCGAGACCGAATTCTTATGAAATGAAAAAATTTGATTATCATGTATCAGAGATATGTGACTTCCTTCAGACGTTTACAGTACTTATTGTGTCTGTGGTAGGCAATATCATAGCAGTGTTTCTTTTTTATAAGCATAAATTAAAAAATCCCATTGAAGAATTAGAACTGGCATCACAACAGGTTGGTCGAAATAATTTGGATTTTCATATTACCTATGAAAATAAGGATGAAATGGGAAGATTGTGCGAGGAATTTGAACGGATGAAGGAGCAGCTTGCAGAAAATAACCATCAATTATGGAAAATAATTGAGGAAGAAAAGGCTTTGCGAGCAGCGATTGCACATGATATCCGTTCACCGCTATCTGTATTGGCGGGGTATCAGGAAATGCTTTCAGAATATCTTCCTGAAGAAGAGATAGATATGGATCGAGCCTTAGGTATGGTAAATGAGAGTAAAAAACAGATTGAACGCATGGATACATTTGTAGAAACAATGAGGAAGATGAGCAGTTTAGATACAAGGGAGTTAGTGGTAGAAGAAATTACAAGTATGCAGTTAGAAATAGATATACAGGCAGAGTTGAATGTGTTTGAGAAAAAATTTGGAAAGAGATGCGAATTAGAATGTGTGGAAACAGCAGAAAAATTTTCGGGAGATAAGGAAGTGATTTTAGAGGTTATAGAAAACCTTTTGTCAAATGCCTTTCGTTATGCTAAAACAAAAGTGGAAATGGAAGTTCTCCTTACTTGTTCTGAATTACAAATCAGAGTAAAGGATGATGGAGTGGGTTTTACAGTAGACAAGCAAAAGGCAACAGAGCTTTTTTATCAGCAAAATGTGAAAGACAGTTTGAAACATTCAGGAATGGGCATGTATATCAGTAGGTTGTATTGTGAAAAGCATGGCGGACAGTTACTAATAGAAAATGAAAAACAGAGTGGAGCTGTAATAACAGCAGTATTTCATCGGATTGCATAAGCAGTCCGATTTTTTTATGCTGTTGTCTTTTTATTGTGATTTATATTTTATGATGTCTATAACAAGGAAAGGAGGCAAACGTATGATTGCTATTTTTAAAAGAGAGATTAAGAATTATCTAAAGCGACCGTTATTTTGGGTAGGTATTCTGCTTGTGATTTATGGTGTGTTTAATACGACAAGTCCATATTTAACCACACATTATTTAGGGCAAGGCGAGAAAATTATCAATGATTATCCTGATACAGTTCGCTTAGGAGATGTTTATGAAGGATATATTCCTGCGAATCCTGAAAAACATCGAGAAATATGGAGTGGACAGATAAAACAAGCACTAATTGATGAATTAGAAATGTCTGATTTAGAGGCACAATCCGTAATGAGCAAACTTGTTGATATGGAGTTAGAAGAAGCATTCGTATATCTGGAGGAAAAATATGATTGGTATAGTGCAAGATATATGTACGAAGATAGTGCCTATTACAAAGGAACGCCAGAAGAAATCAACACATATCTGAACGAAAAAATGAAAAATAAGGCGTTTTCTTTTTATTACTCAAGAAAATTTGCTGATTTTGCAGGGTTGTTTATGTGTTTTTTTGCAACAATTATGTTAGCGGTTCTGTTTTTACAGGATACGAAAAAGCATACTTATGAATTGCTTCACACGAAACCGATCACTGCCGGAAAGTATGTATTTGGAAAAGTAAGCGCAGGATTTGCAATTTGTTTGATTGCTCTGACTATTATAAATCTATTATTTTGGGCATTGTGTGTTATTTATACAAAAGACAGTGGGTTTGAAGTGCGGTTCTGGGATTTTATAGTTTCTACTGTACTTTATATACTTCCCAATATGCTGATGATTGTAAGTGTATATACATTGATTTCACTCATATTTAAAAATCCACTTCCGGGAGTGCCGCTTCTGATTCTTTACATGGTATATTCCAATATGGGCGGAAGAAATGCGGAAGGAGTTTATGGATATTGGGGAAGACCTTTTGCGATTATGGTTCGATTCCCCGATCAGCTTTTCGATACAACACCGCCGCCAATGGCATTTTTAAATCAGAGTTTACTTATTTTAGCATCTGGAGTGATTATTCTGATTTCAATACAGATTTGGAAGAGGAGGCGGATGTAAATGAAGAAGGAAATGAAGATTGTTCTGCCGTTTTATAAGATTGCTTATGCAGTATCTTTTGTTGTGATTTTAAGCTTGATACGTGGGGTTGTATTCACAAATGAAATAGGACTTTCCATTGAGGCACCTTTTGCTATATTGACTGCTGTTTTTTGTGCGGACACTTATGTGCAGGAAATTACAAGCAAGCGTTCAGAAATCCATAGGCTGTATCCAATAAGAAAGAGAATTTGCTCCATCATGCAGCGAATAATGATACAGGAATTTTTTTTATTACTGCTTGCTGTTTTAGGTTACGGATTGTTTTTTGTGTTTCAAAAACCAGTCACACATCCGGCAACGGAAAGTGAAATACTTCAGTTTATTGCCTATTTTTTAGCGATTGTAGTAACCATTTTCTTTTGGGGAATATTGGTCAATACATTGTCAATGCTTTTTCGCAATATGTGGATGGGGATTGGAAGCTGCCTTCTGATATGGGTAGCAACAAATTCCACGGGAGGAGATAAACTTTTTGGGGCATGGAATCTGTTTTCCTATGCTTTCAGAGATATAGAAAATACTGCTGATGTTACATGGCTGCAAGGGAAAGCTTTGTGTATTGGTATTGGATTGATTTTATTGGTAGTATTGCCGAAAATAGTTAGAAAGAGAGGGTAAGTTTATGAGTATTCATATTGAGGATTTAACAGTAAGATTTAAAAATGGTGTGACAGCAATCAATCATGCGAATTTAAATATACCGAATGGAATTTTTGGATTATTGGGAGAAAATGGAGCAGGAAAGACAACTTTGATGAGGGTTTTAACTACTGTACTTAAACCTACAAGTGGAACGGTCACATTGGACGGGATTTTATATAGTGAAGGAAACTATGAAAAAATTCAGAGAAAAATAGGGTATCTGCCACAGGAAATTGAACTTTATCCTAATTTGACTGTTCAGGAGTGTTTAGAGTATATGGGTGATTTGGCAGGTGTTCCAAAAGCAGAATGCAAGAAACGAATAGAATATTATTTGAAAAAGACCAGTCTTGCAGAACACCGGAAAAAGAAAATGAAACAGTTGTCAGGCGGTATGAAACGACGGGTAGGATTGGTGCAGGCGCTTTTAAATGAACCGGAATTTTTAATTGTGGATGAGCCGACTACCGGTTTAGATCCAGAGGAACGTATTCGCATCCGCAATTTGTTAGTAGATTTTTCTGAAAACAGAACGGTTTTGTTTTCAACTCATGTGGTAGAAGACTTAGCTGCCACCTGCAATCAGCTTGCAATTATGCATAAAGGTCGATTTCTGTATGCGGGTTCTATGAAGAATTTGACAGAAGAAGCACAGGGGAAAATCTGGATTTGCAAAGTACCTGATGAGAGAAAAGCAAGAGAAGTGGAACAGAAGTATCGTATTACATCTAAACAGTATGTTGAGGGGGGATTGCAGTTAAGAGTGATTTCTGAAATACAGCCAGAATTGGAGTGTATGTCAATTCCTGCAACGTTGGAAGATGCTTATATTTATGTGACGAATCAATACGAGTAGATAAAGCACCATCTGATGCTTTACTACCAGTTGCACGTTGTTCGCTTTGAATATTTGTGGAGAAAAAGTATGTATTATTTTGGCTTTCTATAAAACCTATAAACCAGCCATTTATATCCTGCCCGTTCACTCGTCCGGTTCCGGTTTTTCCATAAATTCTCCATTTTCAGAGGCGGTAAGATGGATGGAATTTTTGACGGCATGAATATTAGCAGGAGTAAAGTTGAAGTTGTTTCGATATAAATTTTTCAAAAGTTCAACTTGTTCTACTGGTGAAATCTTTAAGGATGACTGCATCCAGTAGGAAGAGAAATCTCCGGATATATTTTTATTGCCATATCCTATTTGCTGAAGGTATGAATTTATAGTGGAAGATCCGAGCTGCTTGTCGATTGATTCAAAATACCAGTTTGTATATATCTTTTAAAAGGTATATGATTAAGAAAAACGGCAGGAGGTATCTGAATGAAATCACATAAATATTGGTCTATCGGTGCACTGATTACAATGCTTGGAACTTTTTATACAGGTTATAAGGGATCAAAAGAAGGCCATAAGTACTTTGCAGCAAGTTCTTTGCTTTGCATGATTATGGCTATTTATACAGGACACAAGATGATTTCTGGTAAAGGTAGGAAGAAAAAAGAAGTTTCAGTAGAGAGTGTTGAAGATTAAAAAACAAAATATTTTAATAAATAACGCCGGTGCGGGATTTTTGATATCCAGTACTGGCGTTATTTATTCTACAGGGGCTTGGGGGTGTAGCCACCAAATATACTATTCGTTTTCTGCTTCGGCAAGTTTGTTAAGGATCCACTCCCTATTGATAACTATTTCATCATCATCGCGGAGATCCTTGAAATCATTGCAGTGTGAAGAAGCAAATTCATACATATTGTCAATGTCAACTGCACCAGTAATCTCACCCTTATTAATGATTACAAGAATATTTGTTCCGTCGTCGTCGACAGCAAAGCGCAGTTCATCAAATTCTATATCGGGATCATTTTTGAGAATAGAATCTGTCGCAAGTAATTTAACAAGTTCCATTACCCTGTCATCTTTACCTGCATCAAAGATCTGGATCTTTTCAACGAGCTGATTTGCTGATGTCACAATCCGGTATAAGTACTTTTCGGTACGATAATCAGCCAAAGCATTTTTTTCATAAAATATTTCATATGTCTTCTTTACTTCTGATTCAGGAACCAGATAAATCATGACAAGATCTTCCATTTGGTGATAGAGTGTGGAGTAGTTTAAACGAAAGGTCTCTCCACAGCTCGGGCAGGTATAAAGGAAAATAGATTGATTAAGTACCTTCTCTTTCATTTCAGGATCCAGTGCAGTATTAATACTGTCCCAGAGCTCAAAATCTCCCTCATGATGGCAGGAAGGACAAGTTACCTTTTCTATATGATGTCTTGACATAAATGATCCTCCTTTCAGTGAGATAAATCTATAGTTTTTCTATTGTAGAATAATCTTATCCGCTATTATTTCGCCAGAAAATTACTCTGTATCTCCATCGGCATATGATAAGCCTGGCCTCGTTTTGTCAGGCTGTATAGTTTAAAGCTCATGAGTTCCGGAGTCGCATTCAAAGAGCTGCAGAGTCCGAAATAATCCAGGTCTTCGTTCTGAACCATATCTTCAATCTCCTCATCATCAATCAGAAGATCGGCAGCAAACAGATTGGCCTGGTATTCTGTATTATCCGTCATATTGTAGAGGGTATCATCTTGCATTGGAGCCATTTTCAGCTGGGAACGATGCAGGATGATATGCCCTAATTCATGGGCGGCAACGATCATCTTTTCTTCTTCTGAAAGGAAACTGCTGATCATGACATAGATTGTCTTACAGCTCATAAAACAGTATCCTTTCAGTGTCTTATATCTGGAAGTTTCACCGACCACAATGTTCATCTGATCCATGATCTCAAATGGATCTCGGGTTCCATATTTCTTGATTAATTTCTTTGTTTCTGTATATATGTAAGTGTTTCTCAAATAAATCACCTCAAAAGTAAAAAATAAAAAGGGCAGAAATATCCTTGTAACTATAAGGTAACAGATTAGGTGTACAATAATCCCGCCTTCTATTATTTTTCCTCTTGGTTTTTCAGATATTTTTTCGGTGTAAATTTCTTTGCACGTCTTTTGGAATCCAGATAAAGGCTCTGGATTTCATCCATAAAAGCTATTTTATCTTCGTCTGTCAGTGATCCACCGGCAAACATAGCTGCAGCCTGTTCCAGAATCTGCTGAGCCTGTCTGGCACCACGGTTACCAAACTGTTCGGATGCTTCTGTGATAAAAGCTTCATTCTCACTCATGAGATAAGAAACGTCACACTGTAATGCATCTGCCAGTTTCTGATACAGAACATTTTGTTTTGGAAAACGTCCTTCTACTTCCCAGGATCGAATGGTCCTATATGAAACACCAACCATACTGGCCAGTTCCTGCTGACTCATCTTTTTTTCTTTTCTTAATGATCTTACTTTTTCACCGAATGTCATAAACATACCTCTTTCTAAGCCTTGTCTTATAAGTTTCATTAGCCGCCTCAAGGCAAAACGGGAAATGTGTCTCCCAAAAATTAAAAAATAATCTTGACAAAGGGAAATATCTCTCCTATAATGTGAATCACAGATAAGGGAAACATATTTCCTATAAGATACACAATATTTCCTCTTTTGTCAATGGATATGTGAAATGAATTTCCTGTAATTCAATGAAAACAGGAAGGATAGACAATCATTGATAGTCAAAATGGGATACATGTTACAAAAAGAGGAAAGACGTATGGGAGGTGGCAATGTGAGTCAGGATCAGACTTCTATTATCTGTATTGATCTGAAGTCCTTTTATGCTTCTGTAGAATGCGTAGAACGTGGGCTGAATCCATTTAAAACAAACCTGGTGGTTGCAGATCCGACCAGATCAAAGTCAACAATCTGCCTGGCAATCACTCCGGCTATGAAGTCTCTTGACATCAAGAACCGGTGCCGGATCCATGAGATACCGGATTGTGTGAAGTACATCACAGCCATGCCAAGGATGCAGCTGTATATGGATTATTCCGCAAAGATCTATGGAATCTATCTGCGGTACGTCTCAAAAGAAGATATCCATGTGTACAGTGTCGATGAGTGTTTTATTGATGTGACAAACTATCTGCAGCTTTATCATCTCACTGCAAAAGAAATGGCGGTAAAGCTTATGCAGGAGGTTATGGAGGAAACAGGTATCACTGCAACCGCTGGTGTGGGAACCAATCTGTATCTTGCTAAGATCGCAATGGATATCGTAGCAAAGCATGTGGATGACCATATTGGAATCCTGGATGAATTCTCTTACAGAGAGCAGCTATGGGATCATAAACCATTAAGTGACTTCTGGAGGATTGGATCCCGGACTGAAAAAAAACTAGCCGGTTATGGAATCCATACAATGGGCGATATCGCAATGGTTTCTTTAAGATCCGAAGACTGGCTGTATAAGATGTTTGGGATTGATGCAGAGCTGTTGATCGATCATGCATGGGGATATGAAACATGCCGGATGAGTGACATCAAGAACTATCATTCGGAGGAACACAGCCTTTCAAATGGTCAGGTGCTGATGCGAAATTATTCTTTTGACGAAGCACTTGTGATCGTAAGGGAAATGACAGATAATCTGGTCCTGGATCTGTTTGAAAAAGGACTGGTAACAAGCTCTCTCACCTTATTGATCGCCTATGACCACAGGTATGAGCATGAGGCATCCAAAGGAACCGTAAAACTCGAAAGAGAAAGTAACAGTTCCAAAAAGATCATAGATGCAGTGGAAGATTTATATCTCAGGATTGCAGACAGATATACCGGAATCCGAAGAATCGAGGTGTGTGCGAACAGGGTTGCTCCTGAAAGTTATGTGCAGTACAGCCTGTTTGATGATCCCAAACAGACCGATAAGGAACGGCATTTACAGGAAGCAGTATTGAATGTAAAGCAGCGTTATGGAAAGAATGCGATCATGCGGGGATCCAACCTGCTGGAGTGTTCTACTTATAGAGAACGCAATGAGCAAATAGGTGGTCACCGTGCTTAGAGGAGGTGCAAAAAGTGCTGGCAAGTGCATATCAACCGTATTTATATTTACCAAGACCGGTTTCCAGGAGACATCCCATGGATGTAGGACGCAGGGCAAAACAGTTTGCTCCATTTGCGGCACTTCGTGGACTGGATGAAACAATCCGGCAACAGGAAATCATTTATGAACCAAAAAGAGATTTATCTGAGGAAAAGAAAAATGAGTTGGATATGAAATTAAGGATCCTGGCATATGGGATGAAGATACAGGCAACTTATTTTCAAAAATCCTGGAAGGATCCGTCAGTTGGCCAGTACCATACATTATCCGGAACCGTAGAATTTTTTGATCCATCAGTCCACTTACGGATTGATGATACCGAGATTCAGATCCAGGACATCTGTGATCTGACTGGTGATGTATTTGAAACTATTGAAATATCATGTTAATTAATCACAGCGGAATTTTTTATACCGGAAAGAGTGAGTGGTAGCTGGTGAAAGGATAAAAAAGGATGCACAGATCGACAAAGCAGATCTGATCAGAATAGAAATCGTGCTGTTCGTGTAGCTTTGGCACTTACGGAATGGATGGCATGATGCTCATAAGGCGGATTTGATTTCCCTTTGGTCCGTTGAGTAATAAATGGAGAAATATCTTATTGCTTAAAGGAGGAAGCCTATATGGGATCAGGTGCTATTAAATGGCATGTACACTGCTCTGTATGTGGAGCATTTATTGAAAAGAGCGCACAAAGCGATTCAGAAGTGGAGTGCAAAAAATGTCGCAGTACATTGGAGATATTTGTAAAGGATGATATGGTGTCGGTTCGTCCGATCCACATCCGAGATGAACAATTAAAGTCCAGGATGCGGACGTATTCCCGAAAGATGATGAATCAGGGATCATAACAGAATAGAATGAGCTGTCTGTAGTAAGCGTTGGATTTGGCAGGAACCATCAAGAACGCACCAGGCAGTAAGAGTTTGTCAAGGAGCTGAACCTGACTGGAATCACTAAGAGCCCGGCAAAACATTTACGGATACACTGCAAGATCAGAAGTATTTTCTGGTTTTGGAGATTGTTGAAGTATTTGTTTTGTCGGGCTTTTTTGACGTATTTCGAAAAATTTTTAAATTTTTTGTCGTACCCCACTGTAAAACAGGCTCTCAGCGTTTCGTTATATAGAGGTTGAATTCTTTTTTGCAAAAATAATTGTAAATAGAGATTTTGATAATATGACACAAAGGAGGAAACAAAGATGACTGAAATCGAATACCAGGAATTTGTAAGGCATTGTCCTTACGATGCTATGGGCGATTATTCCATGTTTCGCAAACAGCAAACAGAGAATAAATCAGAGTGCATTCAGTGCAAATCCCAAAATGAGCAGTAATCTAACATACTAATTATGTAAGCAGATTATGCGTTATCAAGGAGTCGCGGACTCCCGTTCAAAAAAAACGGGTGAGTTCGTGACCTCTTGCGCTGCAGTTCTTTATGTCTGTGCAGAAATTTCATAAAAAATGGAATGGACCACCCGGAGCCGAAAGGCAGAAAGGTGGTCATTATGTTGACATTAAAAGAACTGAAGAAAATCGTGAAAGTTGCTGATATGGAGAAAAGAATCCCAAGCGTGAAATCCTTGAAAGAACACAAAGTTGTAGTAAAGGAAATGATCAATGCAGATACAACAATCTCTGTTTATGATCACGGATATGTACTTTATACAGCAGGAAATCAATCAACCGTATTTCCACTTCATAGTTGTGATGACTATGAATATGTGAGTGTAACTGGCGATAACAAGGAATTCAATAAAGAGTTCTTTGATAATGAAAACTGGTATATCCGTCTGCTGATAGAGGCTGAAGACCGTATGGCATACAGCCAGAGCAAAATCAGCACCAATCATGGTGTATTTTCTAACAGCGATGTTACAGATGATGCGGAGATTATGAGAGGATCTTCAAAAGATTTTGTTGACGATGTTATCGACAGAGAAATTCTGCATGCGCTGATCAAGGAATTGACAGAGAGGCAAAAGATGGTACTCAATCTGGTTTATTTCGAAGAAATGCGCCAGCAGGATGTCGCAGATTATCTGGGAATCAAACAGCAGAGTGTAAATGACCTCCTGAACAGGGCATTAAAAACGATGAAAAAAAAGGCGGAAAACGAAGAATTTTAAAAAAATTTCAAAAAAATTGAATTAGACCACTGTAAAACAGGCTCTGAGCGTTTCGTTATATGAAGGGTTTGCATAGAACACCTTCATGTACCTTGAAAAATGAATAGCCTGCCCGGAGTGATATTTGGTTTGAACATGCATAGAGCGAAAAGCTGCGTGTCTGCCAGAAGAAAACGTATCAGAGATGGAAACTGATATAGGAACGGATCCGGGAAAGAAAACAGGAAAACGCTTAAATCTTAAATCAAAATAAAATGTCTGAATCTAAAAAGAGGATGACAGTAGAAATCATGTGGCGGTATTTGTGACAAACAGGTACCGCCATATATTTGTGCTGTTATCTCAGCTTGTGCTGACTGTCCCAAATAGCGCAAATTTCAGGAAAGGAGGCGATCATCTTCGTATAAAAGATAATACGCAGACACGAACAGATAACCATACACAAAAGAATCAGAAAGGAAGGATTTAAGAGAATGAACGTGAAAAAAAAAGCACGCAGGGTGATGTCCGGTTTACTGACTGCAGTAACGGTTCTATCGACGGTACTCTCTCCCGCTGTTGCCTATGCTTCTGATGATGCCGGATCTGTAAAAAAGATTCCGTATTATGAGGAGATCAAGGATCAGTTGGATGAAGATGAAGTGGTAACTGCAAAGGATTATGAGATCAAGGTTGGAGACAATTTCGATGTAAAGAGTGATTATACCGGTCTTACGATCCAGGATGACAGCAAAGTAAAAGTTACATTTCAGGAAGCAAAAGATACGGACGGGAATGATTTTTCTACCGATTATGCCAATTCCTATAAGGCAGTCTATTATGTAGAACCACAGACAACGGATCACCCAACCTACCAGATCAATCGAAAGATCGTGGTAAAAGAAGCGGATCAACAGAAAGATTCGCAGTCAGAAAGTTCTTCTGATCAGGATGCTGGTTCTTCCGATAAGACAGAAACAGAGGATTCTGAGGCTGACTCGTCTACAGAGGAAACTGATGCTGCTGACACGGGGAGCAAAACAGAACTGACAGAAAAAGAATTTGATGCAGAAATCGAAGCAACGGAGGATCAGGAGACCGTTGATCCGGAAACAGGGATCACACTCTCAGAGGTTATGCAGGAAGCTGTTGACCAGGAAGTTGCTCTTGCAGATCTTGAAGCAGGCGAAAGTATTACTTTTGATATGCCAATGATGCTTGCTTCCGGTGAAACAGGAACAAAATCAGTCACAGTTACAGCCGGCTCCTGGTACTATTACGCAGATTATGGATTAGGTTCTTATCTGACTTGTCCATATTATGTGAAATGGGGAAGCATCAATGCGACAGCATACTGTGTTGAACCATCGAAAAAAGGACCGGGAAATGGAACTTATACGATCCAGAAACTTGCCGATGGAAAGACACTTGCAAAGGTCTGCTATTACGGAACAAAAGCAAGTGATGAGAATGGTTTCTTCGATGAGAAACATCCGGATTTTCCGGCAGGAAAGAGATTCATCATTACCCATCTTGCAGCAGCTTATGCAAATGGATCCAGTGACTGGGCATCCGGAACTAATGCAACAGGAAAGAACCTGGCAATGGAACTTTACAATTATTGTGTAAATATGCCGGACATTCCGTCTGTAGATATGAGCTTTTCCGAATCTAATGTAAAGGCTTATGTGGAAGGAAACAGCCAGCGAACAAGCGTGATCACATTCAAAGCAGATAAACTGCAGACAATCACATTTAAGTTGCCAAGCGGTGTAAAGCTTGTAAATGTGACAAACGGTAAAACCAGTGCTGCAGGAGCAAGTGTAGAAATCAGTGGAGGTACACAGTTTTATCTGACAGCACCACTTGATCAGGCAGAGAGCGTCAGTGCTACATTTTCTTCTCGGATGAAGGGAAGCATTGATAAAGAATACTCTGCTTACAAGATTGTAACAGGATCCGGAACACAGGACCTGGCTCTTGTTTTCGGGGAAGGTGTCGGAAATGAGAAATATGTGGATTTTAAAGTAACCTGGACAAAAGAATGCAAAGTATCCATTGTAAAGAAGGATCGGGATACAGGCAATGCACTGGCTGGTGCGGTGTACGGAATCTATTCCGATGCTGCATGTACAAAGCTGATTGCAGAGATGCCTGCAACAGATCAGAATGGTGCTTCTCAGCTTACAATGGAAAAGACACAGGAAGTTGTTTATCTGAAAGAGATCTCTGTTCCGACAGGATATCAGATTGATACAAAGTCTTATAACGTGACGCTTGCTATCGGAAAGACAACGACCAAAAATGTAACAGACAAACGAGTAAATGCAAAGCTCAACATTGCAAAACAGGATGCTGAGACAGGCAATGAAGCACAGGGCGATGCAACACTGGAAGGTGCGGTATATGGTCTTTATGCAAGGGAAGATATTGTTCATCCGGATGGAAGAACCGGAACAATCTATAAGAAAGACACCCTGATCACATCCCTGACAACGGATAAGAATGGCGAAGCTTCTGTATCGGATCTCTATCTTGGAAAGTATTATCTGAAAGAGCTTAGTGCTCCGGTGGGATACGTACTGGATCCGACAGAACATGAGGTGGACTGTACTTACGAAGGTGCTACTGTTCCGACAGTAGAAAGAACTTCTGTATGTAAAGAAACTGTCATCAAACAGCCATTTCAGATCATCAAGGCAGCAAACAACGGAAAGACCGATGCAGATCTTCTGCAGGGAGTTGGTTTTTCAGCATGGCTTGTCAGTGATCTGAAAGTAAAAGCAGATGGAAGTTATGATTTTGACTCAGCCAGACCAGTTGTACTGACTGCAGATGGCCAGGCAGAAATGTTTACCGATGAAAAAGGATATGCAAGATCGATTCCGCTTCCATATGGAACTTATGTGGTAAGAGAAACCACAAGCAAACACAACTATGCACCGGTTGATGATTTTGTAGTGAAGATCACAGAGAATCATCCGGATACACCGCAGACATGGCGAGTGCTTTTGGATAAGGAATTCAAAGCAAAATTAAAGATCATCAAAAAGGATGCAGAAACACAGAAATCTGTACTCCTGGCAAATACTGAGTTCAAGGTATACGACCTGGATAACCAGAAATATGTGGAACAGACAACATCCTATCCGAAGCCAACAGTACACAAATCTTATTTCACAAACGAGGAAGGATACCTGGTACTGCCGAGAAATCTGAAACCTGGTAACTACCGGATTGAGGAAGTGACGGCACCCGATGGGTACACGATATCCAAAAACTATGTGACAGTTGCCGTTGATACAGATACTGCTTATCTGACCGATCCTGTCACAGGAGATGCAGTCATTGATGTGGAATATACCAATGCCCCGGTCAAAGGTCAGTTAAAGATCTATAAACAGGGTGAAGTGTTAAAGGGATTTGATAAGGACTTCCAGTATGAAATGACTGGCCTTGCAGGTGCAGAATTTGAAGTCTATGCGGCAGAGGATATCTATACCGCCGATCATCAGGTAGATGCAGATGGACAGAGAATTCTGTATTTTGCAAAGGATGCACTGGTAGCAACCGTCACAACGGATGAAGATGGTTATGCAACCGCAAAGAATCTTCCACTTGGCAGATACTATGTCAAAGAGAAGAATGCACCGGACACTTATGTGTTAAATACTGTGCCGGAAAATGTCGAATTTGCTTATGTGGATCAGGATACTGCAGTGATCGAGAAAGAAATCTCTGTCACAGATGAACGACAGAAAGTGTCGATTACGGTCGAAAAACAGGATGCTGAGACAGGCAATACAGTAGCCGGAGCAGTGTTCGGTATTTACAATGCAAAAGACATTCAGACGAAAGATGGAAAAGTGATCGTCAAAGCAGATACTCTTTTACAGGAAATGACTTCTGATGAAAAAGGTCAGGCAGCATGTACGCTGGATCTTCCACTTGGAAGCTACTATGTGAAAGAACTGAAAGCACCGGACGGATTCGTATCTTCTGATGAAGTACTGAGATTTGATGCTTCTTATCAGGGTCAGGATGTACAGACAGTAACATTAAAATCAGTAAAGAAGAACCAGCCAACAACTGTTGAGATTACAAAATCAGATGCAACAACTGGTGTAGAACTGGATGGAGCTTATCTGAAAGTAACGGATAAAGATGGAAATGTGGTAGACAGCTGGACATCATCCAAAGATGCACCGCATGTGATCAAATATCTGAAAGTGGGTGAAACTTATACCCTCCATGAAGAGTTTGCACCGCATGGTTATCTGGTAGCCAATGATGTGACATTCACAGTCAAAGATACCGGAGAGGTTCAAAAAGTGGAAATGAAGGACGAGGTACCGGTTGGTGAACTGATCATCAACAAAAAAGGAGAATTCCTGGATTCTGTTACACTGGCCGATAAGGTCAAAGGTGTGGTGGAACACATTTTCAACTATGTAACCGGAAAGCTGACAGATGTTACGTTTGAAGTCTATGCTGAGGAAGACATTAAGGCTGCCGATGGCGTCAGTGACGATTACTATAAAAAGGATGAACTGATTGCAACGATCAAGACAGATGAAACCGGTATTGCAAAACTGGAAAATCTTCCACTTGGGAAATACTACGTGAAGGAAACAGGAACTGCTTACGGTCATGTGCTGGATGGTGAGATCCGTCATGTAGATCTGACTTACGTGGATCAGAATACACCGGTTGTAGTCTATGACAAAGACTGGCAGAACAACCGTCAGAGAGTAGAAGTCAGTGTACTTAAGAAAGAAAAAGATTCTGACCGTACACTGGAAGGTGCTATCTTTGGATTATTTGCCAAAGATGACATTAAGTCTGAGACAACTGGTAAAGTCCTGATCGAAGCCGATGAGATCATTGAGCTGAAATCTACAGATGAAGAAGGAAAGATCACATTTGTTGCAGATCTTCCAATAGGAGCAACTTATTATGTAAAAGAGCTCTATGCACCAGACGGATTCGTAACCAACGATGAAGGAAAAGAATTTACGTTTGAGTATGCAGGTGAGGATCAGCCGACTGTAACCTATGATTTTACCTTTGAGAATCAGCCAACCATTGTAGAATTTACCAAATCCAGTCTGACAACCGGAAAAGAACTTCCAGGATGTAAGCTGAAAGTGGTAGATGCTGATGGAAATATCGTGGATGAATGGACTTCCGGTAAAGAAGCACATGTGATCCGTGAGCTGACTGTCGGAAAAGAATACACACTGGTTGAAACAAAACCTGCTGATGGTTACGTGACAGCTGAAAGCGTGAAGTTCACGATCAAAGATACTGCCGATGTGCAGAAAGTTGAGATGAAGGATGATGTAACGAAGGTGAAAATCTCCAAACAGGATATCGCCGGAAAAGAACTTCCGGGAGCGAAACTCACAATCCTTGATCAGGATGGAAAAGTTGTGGAAAGCTGGACCAGTACAGAGAAAGCACATTACATCGAAATGCTTCCGATCGGAAAATACACTCTCCGTGAAGAAACAGCACCGGATGGCTATCTGGTTGCAAAAGATGTGGAATTCGAAGTAAAGGATACCAGTGTAGTACAGCATGTAACCATGGTGGATGAGGAAAAACCGGCAGAAAAGACACCGGAAGGTGGAAAACCTGTCAGTGATTCACCAAAGACTGGGGATAACACCAATCTGTGGCTGTGGTTTATGCTTCTCGGCATTGGTGCGACTGGTACAGGAGCCCTTGCATTTATGAGAAAAAAGAAACACTAATTAAATAAGAATGAGCGTTCATGGAAACCGAAAGGAATCTGTGGACGCTTTTTTAGATGGGAGAAACCATGAGAAATATCATTATTTTTGTTGCTCTTCTGGGAGCAGCGGCAATATTTACAGTTTTGTATTGTCTCATTGCTGCCGGAAGTCAGGCAGAGAAAAAACTGACAGAAATCATGAGAAAAGAGGAAGAACAGAATGAAGACTAATAAAGATCTGATCATAGAACCAAATGCAGCTATTGAGGGAAGAAAGTACAGCGAAGAAAAGCCATGGTCCTGCAAGTACTGTTACTGGTGGGGAGGCAAAAAGAAAGGCTGTAGCTTGAAACAGTGCCACTATCTGCTTCCGGAAAAGAAAAAAGCAGTAAAAACAACACCATGTGGTGGCTGTCCGTATGGAAAACATGTTCCATGCATCGGATATTGTATTGCCCGTCTTCATTCTGAAATGAAAGGAAAGAAAGGACGTGGGTAATTGCAGGAAGAAGTAAATCAGAAAGTGATCAGCCTGAGCATCCAGGGAGTCAAGATCACTGCCAGTGTGCTAAAAGCAGCCCTTCGGAAGTTCCTGGAAATGGACAACCGGAGGAAACAGGAAACAACGCAGGTGAAAATGGCTGAAAAGACCGGACGGGCTCAGGAGAAAGGAAGGGAAAAAGCCCGAAAAAAGATTGAAAAGAAAAAGCCACATGGAAAGCAGACCATCAAGCAACTGAATGCACAGGGAGTACAGCTTTCCAACATAAAGATCACAGATGAAAATATCAAATCCTTTGACCGTGTGGCAAGAAAGTACGGGATTGATTACAGCCTGAAAAAAGAAGTCGGTGCTGATCCACCAAAATATCTGGTCTTCTTTAAGGCTAAAGATGTGGATGTGATGACAGCGGCTTTCCGGGAATATGCCGGAGTAGAACTGAAAAAGAAACAGGCGAAGAAACCATCCGTCAGAAAGAAACTGCAGAAATCTGTAGAAAGAAAAGCAAAGCACCGCCAGCGTGTGAAGCAGAGACAAAAATCCAGAGGTCAGGAACGATGATCCGGGAAAAATTACAGAAGATCCAGGTCAAACGACTGGTGATCTTAAATCTCCCATATTTCTTTATCTTCTATGTAGCAGATAAAGGATCCTGGCTGTACCGGCATTGCCTGGGAGAAAGCATGGTCCAGAGACTTGGCGTGATGTTAGTCAATTTCCGACTGGCATTTTTAAGCTGGCTGCCAAGTATCGCTTTGCAGGATCTTACAGTAGGTGTTCTGGTTGCAGGTGCATTAAAACTGGTGGTCTACTATCGTTCTAAAAATGCAAAGAAGTTCCGACAAGGTGTGGAGTATGGATCTGCAAGATGGGGAAACAGAAAAGACATCAAACCCTTTATGGATCCGGTCTTTGAAAACAATGTCATCCTCACAGAAACGGAACGTCTGACCATGAACAGCCGGCCAAAAGCCCCAAAGTATGCCAGAAATAAGAATGTGATCGTCATCGGTGGTTCCGGATCCGGAAAGACAAGATTCTATGTAAAACCCAATCTTATGCAGATGACGGATCACGTGTCCTATGTGGTCACTGATCCGAAGGGAACGATCATCGTTGAATGCGGGAAGATGCTGGTAAATGGAGGATACCGGATCAAGGTATTAAATACGATCAACTTTAAAAAGTCCATGCATTACAATCCGTTCCATTATATCCGGAGTGAAAAAGACATCTTAAAGCTGGTCAATACCATTATTGCAAATACCAAGGGTGAAGGTGAAAAATCAACGGAAGATTTCTGGGTCAAGGCCGAACGTCTTTTGTATTCTGCACTGATCGGATACATCTGGTATGAGGCACCAGAGGAAGAACAGAACTTTTCTACTCTGTTGGAATTTATCAATGCCAGTGAGACCAGGGAGGATGATGAAGAATTTAAAAATGCAGTGGATGAATTGTTTGAAGAACTGGAAGCAGAAAATCCGGAACACTTTGCAGTAAGGCAATATCGCAAGTACAAGCTTGCAGCCGGCAAAACTGCAAAATCGATTTTGATTTCCTGTGGTGCCAGACTTGCACCATTTGACATTCAGGAACTAAGAGAAATTATGTCGTATGACGAAATGGAACTGGATATGATCGGTGATCAGAGAACAGCCATGTTTGTCATCATCAGCGACACAGATGACACATTCAACTTTGTGGTAGCGATCATGTACACCCAGCTTTTTAACCTGCTTTGTGATAAGGCGGATGATGAGCATGGCGGCAGGCTTCCCTATCATGTACGACTGCTTCTTGATGAGTTCAGCAATATCGGACAGATCCCAAAATTCGACAAATTGATTGCTACGATCCGAAGCAGGGAAATTTCCGCTTCTATCATTCTGCAGTCACAATCTCAGCTGAAAACCATCTATAAGGATGCTGCTGAGACGATCACAGGTAACTGTGACACTGTTCTTTTCCTGGGGGGAAAGGAAAGTTCCACACTGAAAGAAATATCAGAAACCCTGGGAAAGGAAACCATTGATCTTTACAACACATCCGACACCAGAGGCAGCAACCGGTCCTATGGACTGAACTATCAAAAGACTGGAAAAGAACTGATGAGTAGAGATGAGCTGGCGGTCATGGATGGAGAAAAATGTATCTTACAGCTTCGAGGAGTCCGGCCGTTTTTAAGCAACAAGTATGACATCACAAAGCACAAACGGTACAAGGAACTTGCCGATTATGATAAGAAAAATGCTTTTGATGTTGAAAAATATCTGAATCATAATCTGACATTTTCAAAAGATACAGAGTTTGAGATGTTTCGGATTGATGTAACAGAGGATGAAATAAGACAAATTGAAATCATTAATTAAGAAAATTCCTATGTTACCAAAGTGGAAACATAGGAAAACCATGCTGGTTCTTTCTTTTTTAATGGTATCATTATATGATATGAATGAAAGAGAGGTAAGAAGTATGGCTTTAAATGATAACATTAAAAAAATCAGAGAAGAAAAAAAATATACACAACAACAACTTGCCGATAAACTGTACGTATCACGACAAACTGTATGCCGATGGGAGAACGGTTCAAGATGTCCAGATCTAATTACAGCAAAAAAGTTAGCAATGGAGCTTGGAGTCACTTTGGATGAACTTATATCTGATGAAGATATCACAGATATTCAATCAAAATATGGAATATGGAAGTTTGATAGGGTAAAAGAAAGGGAAAAAATTCAGATGATGCAAAAAAGGATCCTAGATTTTATAGAGATTATAGGAGGTATATTTTTAGCAATTTCTTTGTTGCTAAGAGTTCAATTTGATATGAAAGTACCAGCGTGGATTACGATAATATGTATTTTAATAGTGACAGTAGCATTTTTGTTTAATTTTGTGCTGGCAAAAAAATTGGATAGGAAGTAAAAAATTTCAAGTATTTGTAAAAAGAACAAAAAGCGATAGAGCATGTAGAAAAATCCATCTATATGCTCTATTTTTTTATGTTTTTTCAAGAAAGAAATCTAAAAGTAGGAAGAAAGGAGAAAAAAGTGAAGATAAAGATAAGATCGCCTTGCAAATAAAACAGGTAAAAAAAGGTCTGAATAAAAGGGAAAGGAGTAGAGCCAAACGCTTACAGACCATAAGAAAAAGCGTTTGTTCACACATTTGATTATGGCTTTTTTTAGCAGTGCAATCAATATTCTTCAGACACTGGTCGTTGCAATCGGTGCCGGCCTTGGTGTCTGGGGCGTAATCAACCTGATGGAAGGTTATGGAAACGACAACCCGGGTGCAAATGCTCATGTGCCATAAAGTAACACACAAGAATTTGATAGACAGCAGCCCATTATTCCGATATTGCCTTACGCACGCATCTTGTAACTTTTTCGTTAAGACTATTGACTCTGATACCTCGAAAGAGATATAATATAGTTGCTACTTAGCAAGCCTGAGTAGCGAAACTAAAGAGAGGCGACGATATGAATAACAAATATGTCCAGCAATTCAAAAAAGGCTCTCTGGAAATGATACTCTTATGCCTAATCGGACGCAAGGAAACTTATGGATATGAAATTATAACCGAATTGAACAATAGTGCGTCTGTTTTGGGATATGCGAAAGAGGGAACCATTTACCCTATTCTGTATCGTTTACAGGAAGCAGAACTAATCAAATGCCGATTGGCTCCGGCTGCGGCAAATGGCGGCTCAAAAAAGTATTATTCTTTAACTGATAAAGGCAGGAATGTACTTGATGAACTAATCTTATTTTGGTCAAGCTATGAAAACTGCGTAAACGGCTTTATAGAAAGTTATCAACAAGCGAGGGTGTCCAAATGAAAGAACAATATATCAAACAGGTTGAAAAGGAACTATCTTTACCACGCAAAATGAAAAAAGAGGTTGTGCGTGACTTGAATGAAGTTTTTGCGTCTGCTATGGAGCATGGAGAAACAGAGCAACAGGTTATCCAACGTTTGGGCACACCAAAAGAATTTGCAGACAGCACCGCAGAACAGTTTGGCATTGATAACACCACATTGAAAAAAAGGAACGGTATCATTTCTACTCTTGTTGCGCTTGTTATCGCGGTTGCTGCCTTTTCGGTATATGCTGTTGCACAATCAGGAAAAGTACCAGAAGGAGCAATCGGACAGGCAGACGCGACAACAAATATACAGATTGAGGGCGCATTTGCCTTTGATGTTTCACAAATCCTTTTGACTATTGGGTTTGTAGCAACGGCTATTGCTGTTTTGTTAATTATTAGAACCATACACAAAAACAGGAGGTAACCAATGAAGAAGTATATTTCTGTATTCGCAATCATGCTTATGATTTTTTTGGCTGCGTGTTCTAATCAAAATATCTCATCTGCACCAACCAGCAATGAGAGCAATACACAATCTAACAGTGTTACAAAATTGGAAGAGGGCGTTTGGCCTGCGAATGAGTACACGGAGGGGCTTCCTGTTCCGCCTGGTACGGTTGCATGGGCTACACTTGATACAGAACATGGGAATTGCAGTATCAACCTTACCGGCGTTAGCGAAAACGACTATAACGAGTACATGGAGATTTTGAACCAAGAAGGCTTTTCCGTAATTGAAAATGTGTCAGAGGAAATCGAGGGAGAAAACTATGTTTCTATCGGAACACTTTTGTCAAATGAAGAAAAGTGGATAAGCATCAGCTATGTTCCAGACAGTTTCGGTATCTACATTTCTTTTGTCAACAACTGAATGAACATAACGAAATAGCAAAGCCAGTCGAGCCAGTCAACGGTTAAGATGAACGGCGCATACGCGCCGCCGTTGACAGCCCCGCCCGCCTTTGCTGGCAGGCAATCAAGGGGTGGACAGCAAGGAGTGCTGCCCGCCCCGTACTATTATTCAGAGAGGGGGAATTTCCATGACCGAGATTGAAGCCTATCAAGAGTATATCCGGTGCAAGCACAACGCTTTTTGTAAAGCCGTTATTCGGTATGCCGCCATCGGGAAAATCATACGGCTGCGGCAGAAATGGGAACGGGAAATTTCCCTTGACTATCTGACAAATGAGAAGTTTGTCCAGTTTGCCGAGCCGGAGCCGGACGAAGAACACCCCTTTATCGTCTGCGGCCAGACCGTCCTGCTCTGCAACGTCACCCTTGCCGCTGCACTCTCGACTTTGCCGGAACAAGCGCAGGAAGAAATCTTCCGCTACTATTTCCTGCACCAGCCGCAGCGCGTGATCGGTGCGTACTTTGGTCAAACACGCAGCACAGCGGGGCGGCATATCCAACTTGCCTTGCAGCGGTTACGGGAGTAAATGGAGGTGAGCCGCCATGAGTAGGCTACTTCCCTATGAAACCATTGTCAAAGCCCATGAAGGCGACCCGGAAGCCGTGGACGCAGTTCTTTCCCACTATGCCGGATATATCCGATACTTTTCCAAAATGAACGGGCAAGTCAATGCCGAAGTTGAGGACTATGTGAAAGAACGGTTGATTGCCTGTCTGCTCAAATTCCAATTTGACTACCCGCCGGACGAGCCATAAAAACTGAATACTTGCCGCCCACCGGCGGCCATCGAAAGCAGTAAGTCTTGAAAAAGATTTACTGCTTTTTTCTATTCTATTTCCGGCCATTTTGCCCCTTGCCGGTTGCAGTAGTGAGTGAAAAGAATAATTCTCTACCCCGCCAGTTGCCAAAAAGCTGTTGCCCGGATTACAGGAGCAAAAGGAAATTTGAGAAAATCCCCGTCCAGCGGGTAGATGACGGTCTTTGAAATGTATCTTTAGCGGAAAGGAAAAAAGACCGCCTACAGCGGGCAGCAAAGCCCTTTTCGAGCGTTATATTAGCGGAAAATGAGAAGCCCCCATATGCGCCGGGGTTTGCAGTTACGGAGAGCAAGATTCTACCGAGGTGCCAAAATTCGCGTTTTGCTCATTTTGCCCCTGCGGGAATCTTGTTGGGGAGTGCCTTCCCCAAACCCTGCTTATGCGGCTTACGCCGCTGGAAAATCCCTCAAAATAATTTTTCGGATTTTTCAAAAACAGTTCCGCTTTACACCCTGTTTTTCTCCTATTAGTGAGAGGACACCACGCACAGCCGAAGGAGGTTTTACCATGCGAAAACGATATAACACGCCGCACCGCAGCCGGGTAGTCAAGACACGCATGACCGAGGAAGAATACGCCGAGTTTGCGGAAAGGCTTTCTGCTTACAACATGAGCCAAGCCGAGTTTATCCGGCAAGCCATAACCGGGGCAGCCATACGCCCCATCATAACCGTTTCCCCCGTCAATGACGAGTTGCTTGCCGCTGTCGGGAAGCTGACCGCCGAATACGGCAGGATCGGCGGCAACTTAAACCAGATAGCCCGGACGCTGAACGAGTGGCACAGCCCCTACCCGCAGCTTGCCGGGGAGGTACGGGCGGCGGTTTCCGACCTTGCTGCCCTAAAGTTTGAAGTCTTGCAGAAAGTGGGTGACGCTGTTGGCAACATTCAAACATATCAGCTCTAAAAATGCGGACTATGGCGCAGCGGAAGCCTATCTCACATTTGAGCATGACGAGTTTACCATGAAGCCCACCCTTGATGAAAACGGGCGGCTGATACCGAGGGAGGATTACCGCATTTCTTCCCTCAACTGTGGGGGCGAGGATTTCGCTGTTGCCTGTATGCGGGCTAATCTCCGCTATGAGAAAAACCAAAAACGGGAAGATGTGAAAAGCCACCACTATATCATCAGCTTTGACCCACGGGACGGGACAGACAACGGCTTGACCGTAGACCGGGCGCAGGAGCTGGGCGAGCAGTTCTGTAAAGAGCATTTCCCCGGACACCAAGCCTTAGTCTGCACCCACCCGGACGGGCATAACCACAGCGGCAATATCCATGTGCATATCGTCATCAACTCCCTGCGGATTTATGAAGTCCCGCTTCTGCCCTACATGGACAGACCAGCCGACACACGGGAGGGCTGCAAGCACCGCTGCACCAACGCCGCTATGGAATATTTCAAGAGTGAAGTCATGGAGATGTGCCACCGGGAGGGGCTTTACCAAATCGACCTCTTGAACGGCAGCAAGGAACGGATAACCGAACGGGAATACTGGGCGGCAAAGAAAGGACAGCTTGCCCTTGATAAAGAGAACGCTGTCAGAGAAGCCGCAGGACAGCCGACCAAGCCCACCAAGTTTGAAACGGACAAGGCGAAGCTGCGCCGGACGATACGGCAGGCACTTTCCCAAGCTGGCAGCTTTGACGAATTTTCTTCCCTTTTGCTGCGGGAGGGTGTGACCGTCAAGGAGAGCCGGGGGCGGCTTTCCTACCTCACGCCGGACAGGACAAAGCCTATCACAGCCCGGAAGCTGGGGGACGATTTTGACAAGGCTGCTGTCCTTGCCCTGCTTACACAGAACGCCCACAGAGCCGCCGAAAAGCCCAAAGCCATACCGGAATACCCACATACCCAAAAGGGACGCTTGCAGGAGGAAAACGCCGCAAAAACCACCCCGACAGACAACACCTTGCAGCGCATGGTTGACCGGGAAGCCAAGCGAGCCGAGGGCAAGGGCGTGGGCTATGACCGCTGGGCGGCAAAGCACAATCTAAAGCAAATGGCGGCTACCGTTACCGCCTACCAGCAGTACGGCTTTTCTTCCCCGGAGGAACTGGACGAAGCCTGCTCTGCTGCCTATGCCGCCATGCAGGAAAGCCTTACAGAGCTGAAGCAGGTGGAAAAGACGCTGGACGGGAAAAAGGAGCTGCAACGGCAGGCGCTTGCCTATTCCAAGACCCGCCCTGTCCGAGACGGGCTGAAACAGCAGAAAAACGCCAAAGCAAAAGCAGCCTACCGACAGAAGCACGAAAGTGACTTTATCATAGCAGACGCAGCCGCCCGCTATTTCAGGGAGAACGGCATTTCCAAGCTGCCAAGCTATAAAGCCCTGCAAGCAGAGATTGAAAGCCTTATCCAAGAGAAAAACAGCGGCTACAACGATTACCGGGCAAAACGGGAGGAATACCGCCGCTTACAGACTGTCAAGGGCAATATCGACCAGATTTTACACCGGGAGCGCAAGCCTGTGAAAAGGCAGGAACAGGAACGATAAAAACCGCCCCAAAATGTACCCGAACCTATACAGAACAAGGGGGCTGCCCCGTACCCTATCCGCAAATACCAAAGGATTTTTTAACGGGCTTATAGGGCAGAAAAAACCCGAAAATGATACCGAGATGATACAGAATTACCGCCGATACCGCCACACCAGCGGAAACGGCAGAAAGGAGCGCACCCATGCCAAGAATGAGCAAGAAACGGCGGCTGGAATGGTCTTTTTTCCTGCGGCAAGTGAAAGTCGGGAATTCCACCTGCGATCGTATCACATACAATGACCTCTGCCGGGGCTGTACCCATAGCTGCAAGCAGAGCTTCCGGGCGGTTATCATACTCTGCCCCCACTACTACTCCAAACGCCGGAAAAAGGAGGACAGGGACAATGGCAGATAACCGCAAGTATTACTACCTCAAGCTGAAAGAGAACTTTTTTGACAGCGACTCCATTGTGCTGCTGGAAGATATGAAAGACGGGATTTTATACTCCAATATCCTCTTGAAGCTGTACTTAAAATCGCTGAAAAACGGCGGGAAATTGCAGCTTGACGAGCATATCCCCTACACAGCGCAGATGATAGCGACACTGACCCGCCACCAGATAGGGACGGTTGAGAGGGCTTTAGAGATTTTCCGGCAGTTGGGGCTTGTGGAGCAGCTTGACAGCGGGGCTTTCTATATGACCGACATTGAGCTGATGATAGGACAGTCCTCTACCGAAGCCGAGCGGAAACGGGCTGCAAGACTGGAAAACAAGGCACTTTTACCGCCCCGGACAAAAGGCGGACATTTGTCCGACATTCGTCCACCAGAGATAGAGATAGAGTTAGAGAAAGAGATAGAGATAGAAAAAGAGAGAGAGGGAGAAACGGGACACCCCGCCCCCGCCGCTTATGGCAGATACAACAATGTGATACTGACCGATACAGAGCTTTCCGGGCTAAAAACAGAGTTGCCCGACAAGTGGGAGTATTATATTGACCGGCTTTCCTGCCATATCGCTTCCACCGGGAAACAGTACCACAGCCATGCAGCCACCATTTACAAGTGGGCGCAGGAGGACGCTGCCAAAGGCAAGGCTGCCCCGAAACAGGGCATACCCGATTATTCATGCAAGGAGGGCGAGAGCTTATGAAAAACGGAATTGAAGCTATGATTACGGACATTACAGCCACTACCGCCGAAGCGGAGGACTACACAGGCGAGGACGGGCTTTTATACTGCGGTAAGTGCCATACGCCCAAAGAAGCCTATTTTGCAGAGGGAAAGACTTGTTTCGGGCGTGACCGCCACCCGGCAGAGTGCGACTGCCAGCGGGCAGCCCGTGAAAAGCAGCAAGCCGCCGAAAGCCGACAGAAGCACCTTGAAAAAGTGGAGGACTTGAAACGCCGGGGCTTTACCGACCCTGCTATGCGGAACTGGACATTTGAGCATGACAACGGCAGAAACCCGCAGACCGAAACCGCCCGCTTTTATGTGGAGAGCTGGGAAACCATGCAGGCTGAAAATATCGGCTACCTGTTCTGGGGCGGCGTGGGGACGGGAAAAAGCTACCTTGCCGCCTGTATCGCCAACGCCCTTATGGAAAAAGAGGTTGCCGTCTGCATGACAAACTTTGCAACGATACTGGGTGACCTTGCCGCCAGCTTTGAGGGCAGGAACGAATATATTTCCCGCCTTTGCAGCTACCCTCTGCTGATACTTGATGATTTCGGTATGGAGCGAGGAACAGAATACGGGCTGGAACAGGTTTACAGCGTGATTGACAGCCGTTACCGAAGCGGCAAGCCGCTGATCGCCACGACCAACCTCACGCTGGAGGAATTGCAGCACCCGCAGGACACGCCCCACGCCCGTATCTATGACAGGCTGACTTCCATGTGCGCCCCCGTCCGCTTCACGGGCAGCAACTTCCGAAAGGAAACCGCACAGGAAAAGCTGGAACGCTTAAAGCAACTGATGAAGCAGCGAAAGGAGAGCCTATGACAGAAACGAAACAGACAAGCACCACCAAAACAGACCGCCGCCCGGACTGTGTGACGGAAATCCGCATGGGCAACTCCGTCCTTACCGTTTCCGGCTTCTTCAAGCAGGGCGCAACCGACACCGCAGCCGACAAGATGATGAAAGTGCTGGAAGCGGAAGCTGCTACACAAAAAACGGCGATTTGACCGACCATAAAGAAGCAGATTTGACGCTTTTGCCGCTATACAGACAGCCGCCCCATGTGGTACAATCAAGGTACGGAATAGTGGGGCTGGCTGTCGGAAACGGAGGATTTTATGTTAAGACAGACCAACCAACAACCAATTACCGCCCTTTACCCAAGACTATCCCATGAGGACGAGCTGCAAGGCGAAAGCAATTCCATTTCCAATCAGAAGCGTATCCTTGAAACCTATGCAAAGCAGAACGGCTTTTCCAATCTGCGCTGGTACACGGACGACGGTTATTCTGGTGCGAACTTTCAAAGACCCGGTTTTCAAGCCATGCTTGCGGACATTGAAGCCGGAAAAGTCGGGACAGTTATCGTAAAGGATATGTCGAGGTTAGGGCGAAACTACCTGCAAGTGGGAATGTACACGGAAATGATTTTCCCACAGAAAGGTGTCCGCTTCATCGCTATCAATGACGGAGTGGACAGCGCACAGGGCGACAATGACTTTGCCCCGCTGCGGAATATCTTTAACGAATGGCTGGTGAGAGATACGAGCAAGAAAATCAAAGCAGTAAAACGCTCAAAAGGCATGAATGGCAAGCCCATCACAAGCAAGCCTGTGTATGGCTACCTCATGGACGAGGATGAAAATTTCATTATTGACGAGGAAGCTGCACCCGTAGTCAAGCAGATATACAACCTCTGTCTTGCCGGGAATGGTCCGACCAAGATAGCCCGTATGCTCACAGAGCAGCAAATCCCCACGCCGGGAACGCTTGAATACCGCAGGACGGGCAGCACCCGCCGCTACCACCCCGGCTATGAGTGCAAGTGGGCGACCAATACCGTAGTGCATATCCTTGAAAACCGGGAATACACAGGCTGTCTGGTAAATTTCAAGACAGAAAAACTTTCTTACAAAGTCAAGCACAGTGTAGAAAATCCCCCGGAAAAGCAAGTGATTTTCGAGAACCACCACGAGCCTATCATAGACACCCAAACATGGGAACGGGTGCAGGAGCTTCGCAAACAGCGCAAACGCCCAAACCGCTATGATGAAGTGGGTTTGTTCTCCGGCATACTGTTCTGTGCGGACTGCGGCAGCGTGATGTATCAGCAGCGATACCAGACGGACAAGCGCAAGCAGGACTGTTATATCTGCGGCAACTACAAGAAACGCACCCATGACTGTACGGCGCACTTTATCCGCACCGACCTCTTGACCGCTGGTGTACTCTCCAATCTGCGGAAAGTGACCAGCTATGCGGCAAAGCATGAAGCCCGGTTTATGAAACTCTTGATTGAGCAGAACGAGGACGGGGGCAAACGCAGGAACGCCGCCAAGAAAAAGGAACTGGAAGCCTCCGAGAAACGCATAGCCGAGTTATCCGCTATCTTCAAGCGGCTGTATGAGGACAGCGTGACCGGGCGCATATCAGACGAGCGTTTCACAGAGCTGTCGGCAGACTATGAAGCAGAGCAACGGGAGCTGAAAGAAAGAGCCGCTGCTATTCAAGCGGAGCTTTCCAAAGCACAGGAAGCCACCGTGAACGCAGAAAAGTTTATGAATGTTGTCCGGCGGCATACCAGCTTTGAAGAACTTACCCCTACTCTGCTGCGGGAGTTTGTAGAGAAAATCGTTGTGCATGAGTGCAGCTATGACGAGAACAAGACCCGCAGACAGGACATTGAGATTTATTATTCTTTTGTTGGCAAGGTGGACTTGCCCGAATAACCGCCCGACCTATCCGACACAATGCGCAAGTGCCGGATAGGAACGGCAAAATTTTTTACACTTCTATTACTTCTTTATCGCACATCAGTAAAATCCCAGGGAATTAAGCAGCTGATGAGCGGTGGTGGTGTTATCCTGATCGGAACACAGCTGATCCCGCTTCTGAGTGGATTATTTGGTTAAGAGAAAGGAGTAGAGATCCATGTTCAGTCAGATTTTTGATGCGATTGAGGAATGGATGAGGGAACTCTTAACCGGGATGATCACTTCCAACCTGGACACGATGTTTACTGATGTCAATCAAAAGACTGGTGAGATCGCTACCCAGGTTGGACAGACCCCGCAAGGGTGGAACGGCAGCATATTCAGTATGATCCAGAATCTATCAGATTCCGTGATTATGCCGATCGCAGGTATTATTATCACACTCGTACTCTGCTACGAATTGATTTCTATGCTGACCGAGCGTAACAACATGCATGATATTGATACCTGGATGTTTTTCAAGTACTTCGTAAAAATGTGGATCGCTGTGTATCTGGTGAGTAACACATTTACGATCACAATGGCGGTATTCGATGTGGGCCAGCACGTAGTTAATTCTGCGGCCGGTGTTATCACAGGAAGTACCGCCATTGATATTTCTTCGGCATTGACGGATCTTTCCACAACACTGGAAAGTATGGAAATCGGAGAACTTGTTGTATTGGCGCTGGAAACCCTTATCGTCGGCTTCTGTATGAAGATCTTGTCTGTACTGATCACAGTGATCATGTATGGACGTATGATAGAGATTTACCTATATACCTCAGTTGCGCCGATTCCATTCGCAACTATGAGTAACAGAGAATGGGGACAGATCGGCACAAATTATTTCAGAGGACTCTTTGCCCTGGCTTTCCAGGCATTTCTGATGATGGTATGCGTTGCAATCTATGCAGTGCTTGTTGCAGGTATCCAGTATTCAGATAATCTGAGTTCTTCATTATTTGGCGTTATGGCTTACACAGTAATCTTATGCTATAGCCTCTTTAAGACGGCATCCTTAAGTAAGTCGATATTTAACGCGCACTAAATTACAGGAAGGAGTGAAAATCATGGCATATGTCAGCGTACCGAAAGATTTAACGAAGGTAAAGAATAAAGTAGCATTTAACCTGACCAAAAGACAGTTGATCTGTATCGGGATAGGTGCTGCAATGGGAATTCCAAGCTATTTCCTCTTGCGTAATGTGATGGGAAACAGTAATGCAGCAACGGTCATGGTGCTTTTAATGTTACCGGCATTTTTATTTGCCATGTACGAAAAAGACGGGATGCATCTGGAAGATGTTCTGATGCATATGATCCGGGTGAAGTTTCTTCGTCCGCCCGTCAGAAAATATGAAACTGAAAACTATTATGAGACAGATCCGGAACAGATCAGACAGTCTCCGGATGCAGGAAAACCGAAAGGAGGAAAAACGGTTGCGAAAAAAGAAAAATAAGAAAACTGTCGCAGATACCGGATACAAAAAAGTAGACAGAAAAGAGAAAAAGAAAAAAGAAAAGCAGGAAGAGAAACGCAGGCAGAAAAAACTGTCCGTCCAGCAGTCGATCGCTTATAAGGAAATGGGAAGAGATGGAATCTGCAGGGTACAGGGAAAAACTTATTCTAAGTGTATCCGCTTTTATGACATCAACTACCAGCTGGCTCAGAATGAAGATAAAAATGCAATCTTTGAAAACTGGTGTGATTTCCTCAATTACTTTGATGCCAGTATCCATTTTCAGCTGAGCTTTATCAATCATAAGAGCAGCATGAAGGAGTTTGAGCAGGTGATCCAGATCCGGCCACAGGAGGATGCTTTTGATGATGTTCGCATGGAATATGCAAAGATGTTGAAACAGCAGTTGGCAAAAGGAAACAACGGTCTGGTGAAGTCAAAATATATCACATTTGCCATTGAAGCAGAAAATATCCGGGAGGCAAAACCAAAGCTGGAACGTATCGAGTCGGATATCCTGAATAACTTTAAGATCCTGGGAGTTCCGGCATATCCGCTGAATGGCGTGGAACGTCTGCAGATCCTGTATGAGACATTCAATCCGGATGTGATGACAGATTTCCAGTTTGACTATGGATCCATGATCCGGACAGGACTCAATACAAAGGATTATGTGGCACCGACCAGTTTTGTGTTCCGGGACAGAAATACATTCCAGATGGGAAATACCATCGGGGCTGTCTCCTATCTGCAGATCCTGGCGCCGGAGCTTACGGATAAGATGCTGGCAGAATTTCTGGATATTGATAAGAACCTGATCGTCAACCTGCATGTGCAGTCGGTGGATCAGATGAAGGCAATCAAGCTGGTAAAAAGCAAAGTGACGGATATCAATCGTATGAAAATCGAAGAACAGAAAAAAGCAGTCCGGGCCGGATATGATATGGATATTATCCCATCGGATCTGAACACGTATGGAGGAGAAGCGAAAAGGCTTCTGGAAGACCTGCAGTCACGAAATGAGCGTATGTTCCTTGTAACAGCGCTCTTTTTAAATACCGCAAAGACAAAGCAGGCACTGGATAATGCCATCTTCCAGACTGCCGGTATCGCCCAGAAATATAACTGTGTACTGAAACGTCTGGATTATCAGCAGGAAGAAGGACTTATGAGTAGTGTTCCGTTGGGAGTAAATCATATCCCGATCAAGCGGGCTCTTACGACTACCAGCACAGCAATCTTTGTTCCATTTACGACACAGGAACTATTTATGGCGGGAGAATCCTTATATTACGGATTGAATGCCCTTAGTAACAACATGATTATGGTGGATCGTAAAAAGCTGAAAAACCCGAATGGATTGATTCTTGGTACACCTGGATCCGGTAAATCCTTTGCAGCAAAAAGAGAGATCACCAATGCGTTCTTTGTTACGAAGGATGACATTATCATCGGAGATCCGGAGGGCGAGTATTACCCGCTGGTCCATGCACTTGGCGGACAGGTAGTACACATCTCACCAACCAGTAAGGATTATATCAATCCGATGGATATCAATATGGATTATTCCGATGATGACAATCCACTTGGTGTGAAATCTGATTTTGTCCTGTCCTTATGTGAGCTAATCATGGGAAGCAGGGATGGTATTGAAGCAGAGGAAAAATCAGTGATCGACCGTTGTCTTCCACTGGTGTATCAGAAGTACTTTGCAGATCCAAAACCGGAAAACATGCCGGTCCTCGGTGACCTGTATGACTGCCTCAGAAAGCAGAAAGAACCACAGGCCCAGAGAATTGCAACAGCACTGGAAATCTATGTAAATGGATCACTGAAAGTATTCAACCATAGAACCAATGTGGAACTGAATAATCGAATTGTCTGTTTTGATATCAAAGAGCTTGGAAAGCAGTTGAAGAAAATCGGAATGCTCATCGTCCAGGATCAGGTATGGAACAGAGTTACGATCAACCGTGGCATCAAATCCACCAGGTACTACATCGATGAGTTCCACCTTCTGCTCAAAGAAGAACAGACAGCAGCTTATTCCGTAGAAATCTGGAAGAGATTCCGTAAATGGGGAGGTGTACCGACTGGTATCACTCAGAACATTAAGGATCTTCTTGCCAGCAGGGAGATTGAAAATATCTTTGAGAACAGTGATTTTATCCTGATGCTGAACCAGGCTGCAGGTGACAGACAGATCCTTGCAAAACAGCTGAATATTTCCCCATATCAGTTGTCTTATGTGACGAATTCCGGGGAAGGTGAAGGACTTCTTTTCTATGGAACAACGATCATTCCATTTAAGGATAAGTTCGATAAGACATTGAAATTATATGGTCTGATGACCACGAAGCCCGAGGAAACATTGAAACGAGATAAAGAAATGAGGGATGCAAATGAAGGAAATCGATAAGATCCGAATCAAGCAGTGGAATCAGGACAATCCTTACATTCAGATGAAAAATCTGGAAAATGTGCAGCCAGGATACCGTGTTCATACAGTCAATGATAATCATCATCTGTATGAACTTCCGCTGGAAACACAGAACATTATCCTTGACTGGGTATTCTGGAATTTTTATCCGGCACAGAAAATCTATCCGCATCTTACCAGTGATGATCTGAAAGAAGTTCTGTATAAACGTACCCAGATCCATCTGCACAACAATCAGTTCAAGGAGGCTATGCTGATCAATGGTTTCTGGCCGAGAGATCCGAGTGAATTGAATTGGGTATTTCATATCCAGGCGAGCTCTCCAGCAATCAGGACACAGGCAGATGGTTATCCTGGTATCCCGATTATAGGACGCCAGGAACTGAATGAGTACAGAAAGAAAAGTTGTGCCAGGAGGTGATGACCTATAGCTGGAAAAGAATTTAAAGGCAAAGATAAAAAGGTCGCAAAGATGACCAGAGATGGTCTGATAGAAGAAAATCTCCGTGATGGCAGCATAAAAGATATCAGTCACAGGAGTCGGGGGCGACCGGAAAATAAAGAAGAATTTGTTCCGGAACGGGAACGAAAAAAGGCTGAAAATGAAGATACAAAATCGGGAAAAGGAAAACGACTGCAGATGGAGAAAGTCCGTAAATCTTCTGTCCGGCAGGAAGCTGTTGAGGATACAGTTGAAGTTACACCGGAAGAAAAAGTATCCGGATATCGAAAGAAACTGCATCGTTATGAAAAAATCCCGGATGATGATAATAATCTGAACAGCCAAAAGAAATCCATTCGGAAGAAACAGTTGCAAAAACAGATGACCAAAGAACAGGCAAAAGCTGGAAGATTATCTTTTGATGATGAAGGAAATCAGATGGTGAAAGGTGCTGGCATGAAACCGGGAGGGACAGCCGGGAAATACATTGCTACACAAGCTGTTATATCTGGCATGAAAGCAGTCTCTTCCGAAGAGGAAGAAACAGATGAAAATGCAGGTGTGGAAAGTGCCAGACTTGTAGAGCGTGAAACAGAAGATGCGTTACGTGGTCTGCGTCATGCTCAGATCCGCAGCAAACGGACGGATGTGAAAACCCATCGCAGAGGTTATCGTGAGGCTACCGTAGAAAAGAAACTGAAATTTGGTTCTGCAGAAAGTATGGAAGGAGTCAAGAATGCAGAAACGGTAAAGAAAGCCGAACAAAAGAGACATTTCTATAACCGCTTCTTCCAGAAAAAACGATATAAGGATGCTTACCGAGCAGCCAGAGCCGGAAAATCCGCTGGCAGTCTGGGTGGAGCAACAACCATTGCCGGTGTCGAGAGCATGACGGTAAAAGCAAAGATCGCCTTGAAAGAGATCATAAAGCGTAATCGTGCCATGTTCGCAGGCATCGGTATTTTTGCGCTTCTTTTTCTAGTCATTTCAGTATCTCTGGGGAGCTGCAGTGCTTCTATTGAGGGTGCTGGATCTGTGATCGGTATTACAACGTATCCAAGTTCAGACGAGGATATCTATGCTGCCGAAAACAGATATGCTGCTTTGGAAAGTGCCTTGAACCAGCAGATTAATGAGATGGAACGAAGACATCCGAATTATGACGAGTATCAGTACAACATTGCTGAGATTGGTCATAATCCATATCATCTTATCTCGTATCTTACTGCAAAATATGGAGACTGGACGTACTCAGATGTTGAAAACGAGCTGCAAGCACTTTTTGAAGCACAATATCATCTGAATACGGAAGGTCGAACAGAAACGGTGACAGAAACCAGAAATGTTCGAGTCGGAGAATCATTAGGACAGGTAGTGACCAGCGGATATTGTAACTGTCGAATCTGTTGTGGTGTATGGTCCGGAGGTCCAACTGCCAGTGGTGCATATCCAACTGCAAACCATACCATTGCTGTAGATGCTTCCAATCCATTTGTGCCGATTGGCACTAAGGTAGTAATGAATGGTGTGGAATACACAGTTGAGGATACCGGAGCCTTTGAACGATATGGTGTGCAGTTTGACGTTTACTATGATAACCATGCTGCCGCTTCTGCTCATGGACATCAGACCTGGGAAGCCTATATCGCAGATGACAATGGCAGTCAGGAAGTAACGGTTACCAGTACAAGCACTAAGAAGATTCTATATGTGACACTGACAAATGGAAGCTTTGATGCTGTGGCAAGAGCCAATCTGAATGCAGAGCAGCTGATTATTTACAATGCATTAAATACGACCTATGGAAACAGAAATTATCTGTGGGATGTAAACAATGTGACCAGTGGATCAGGCGGTAATGGAATGAGCTATGAGATTCCACCGGAAGCACTGCAGGATGAAGAATTTGCCCGGATGATCCGAGAAGCGGAAAAATATCTGGGAGTACCTTATGTATGGGGTGGTTACTCTCCGTCCGGATTTGACTGCTCAGGATTCGTATCTTATGTCATTAACCACTGTGGTAATGGCTGGAACTATGGACGATTGACCGCAGATGGATTAAGAGGCGTATGTACTTATGTATCACCGCAAGAAGCAAAACCAGGAGATCTGATCTTCTTCCAGGGAACGTATAACACATCCGGTGCAAGCCATGTGGGTATCTATGTCGGTAACAATATGATGATCCATTGCGGGGATCCGATCCATTACTCAAATATCAGCACATCCTACTGGCAGCAACATTTCATGTGCTTTGGAAGACTGCCATAAAGGGGTGAACGAAGGGAGGTGAAAGTTTGAATAAAAAGATTAAAAAATATCTGGATGAGATTGCCAAGACAGAGAAAAAGATCGCGGATCTGCAGCAATATCTTAGGGGTGTCCAGGCTGCATTAAAGCAGGAAGAGGACAATGAGATGATCAGGTGCATCCGTGGTATGAAGATGGATAATGATCAGTTATATGATCTTTTGGATGGTATCCAGAGTGGAAAAGTTAAATTTCAGGTAAGCAGGGAGTCTGACGATGAAGGTTCAGGCTCCTTTGTATTCACAGAAGAAAATAAGGAGGAATATCAGAATGGTGAAATGGAAGAAAATGAATAAGAAAATGGCAGGACTGCTGTTGGGAGTCATGATGCTTTTTACAGCATCAACCACAGCATTTGCCTATGTGGATGAATCGGCAGAGGCATCCAAAGTAGAGACAACTCAGACGGAACAGTCAACAGACAAAGAAGAGAAAAAGGACGAGGCGACAAACACAAACGAGGTGCTGCCAGAAGATGGAACAGACCAGGGAACTGCATTTACGACACCTGGCAATGGTGAAGTCAAGGATGACATTACCGATGATTCCACAAAGGAATTTCTTACGGTTACAACGAAGAATAACAACACTTTCTATATCGTGATCGACCGCAGTGCCACATCCCAGAATGTCTATATGTTATCTCAGATTGATGAGAATGATCTGTCCGAGTTTCTGGATAAAGACAGTACAGCTGCTGTTGTAACACCACAGCCGGATACATCGAAGGTTGTGCTAGATGAGACAAATAATGAGGATGTAGACAAGGAAGCTACTGTTGATCCTGAGAAAACATCATCTGCAAAATCTAATATGGGTGCAATGGCAACTATCCTGATCCTGGCACCCGGCGGTGTGGCAGCATACTACTACTTCAAAATCTATAAGCCAAAGAAGGAAGAAGAAGAGGATGATCAGCCGGAAGGCTTAGAAACAGGGGACTTAGAGACTGTAGAAGATGATGAAGAACTGGATGACGAGCCAGAAGATTTTGAGGATTCAGAAAAATAAATAAAATTTTTTTAACGGAGAGCCTGTAAAATGCAGTCTCTCCTTTTGTATATGTGAAGGAGGTAATACATCATGTATTTAGTAATTGCAGAAAAACCAAGTGTATCAAGAGCAATCGCAGAGGTGATTGGAGCACAGGAACGAGAAGACGGATATTTAAGAGGAACCGACTGTATGGTCAGCTGGTGTTTCGGACATCTGGCAGAATATGTTTCACCGGATGTCTACGATGAAAAATTTAGTCAGTGGAGATATGAAGATCTCCCGATCATCCCGAAAGACTGGAAAGTTACAGTCTCAGAAGATAAGAAAGATCAGTTCTATATCTTAAAAAGACTGCTTAATAGTCCGGAAATTGAATACGTCGTAAATGCCTGTGATGCCGGACGTGAAGGAGAATTGATCTTCAAACATGTCTATGACTTGTCCGGAAGTAAAAAGCCGGTGAAACGATTATGGATCAGTTCTCTGGAAGATTCCGCAATCCTTGATGGAATGCAGCATCTGAGATCCGCGGAGGAATACCGACATCTGGCCGAAGCTGCTGTATGCCGTTCTCAGGCTGACTGGCTGGTAGGAATGAATGCAACCAGAGCTTACACCACAAAGTACTTCAAAAAGCTGACCGTTGGAAGGGTTCAGACACCGACACTTGCCATGTTGGTGGAACGTGCCGGACAGATCAGCAATTTCCAGAAAGAAAAGTATTTCAATGTGGAACTCGATTGTGATGGAATTCCGGCTGTAAAGCCAAAAATCTTTGATCCGGATGAGGCGGAACAGTTAAGAAGCAGATGCCAAGGAAGTGAAGCTATTGTCACAGCAGTAAAAGAAACGGAAAAGAAAGTAAAAGCACCAAAGCTTTATGATCTGACCACACTGCAGAGAGAAGCAAACCGTATCTACGGAATGACAGCCAAACAGACACTGGATACCGCTCAGAGCCTGTATGAAAAGAAACTGATCACTTATCCAAGAACGGACAGCCAGTATCTGACCGAAGATATGGAGCAGACCGCAAGAAATGTGGTTCGTCAGATTTATGAGAAATATCAACTGACAGGTCCGTTTGATCAGCCGGAGCAGCCAGATGTGAAGAAAGTCATGAATAACAGTAAAGTGACAGATCACCATGCAATCATCCCAACGATGGAGCTTGCATCCTGCCATCTGGATGAATTGAAATCCTGGGAAGAAAAGATTCTGTTCCTGATCGCAGTCCATACGGTCATGGCAATGAGTAAGGATCACATTTACCAGGAAACAGAGATTGAAGTGGAATGCCAGGGAGAAATCTTCAAAGCAAAAGGAAAGATTGTTCTGCAGGATGGATGGAAACTCTTTGAAAACTGCTTCAAAAATAAGGATCGCATGGCAATCGTAGATCCGGATCAGGAAATGAAAGAGAGAATGCCGAAAGTAACCCAGGGACAGACTTTCTATGCTGTAGCTGCAGAAAAGACAGAACATTTTACGTCCCCACCAAAACCATATAGCGAAGATACTCTCCTTGCGGCAATGGAAACAGCTGGAAATAAGGAATTTGATGAAGATACGGAAAAGAAAGGATTAGGAACTCCGGCAACAAGAGCCGGTATCATCGAAAAACTGATTTATTCCCAGTATGCTACCCGAAAAGGAAAAAAGATTCTTCCAACAGATGATGGAAAAGTCCTTGTGGAGATCCTGCCAGACTTTCTGAAATCTGCAAGTATGACTGCAGAATGGGAAAATCAGCTGCTCTTGATGGAGCATGGAGAGATTGCACCGGAACAGTTTATGACCGGGATCAAAAACATGCTGACCATGATGCTGAATGGATGCGATGCGATTTCCGAAGAAGAAACAAGAAGATTTCAGACCAGAGAAAGCATTGGAACATGTCCGGTATGTGGAAGCCTGGTATATGAAAGCAAAACCAACTTCTATTGTAGCAACCATGATTGTCACTTTGCTCTCTGGAAAGATAACCGCTATCTGCAGAGCATGGAAAAAACCATGGATAAAAAGATGGCTGCAGAACTTCTGAAAAGTGGATGTGTGCATGTAAAAGACCTGTATTCCAGAAAGAAGAATATGTACTTTGAGGCAGATCTTCATATGGATGCAGATGAAACCGGAAGGGTGAATTTTTCTTTATCCTTTCCAAAAAAGAAACCAAAAAACAAAAGCAAAAAGAAATAAAAAAACAGATTAGAGGAGGAAACGAAGAATGAATTTTAATGAATTTGTAAATGAAGTAAAGGACAATATCAGACTCTTTTTACCGAAGGATTATGAGAATGCAGAAGTATCAACGATGGAGTGTCAGAAACTGAACCGTGCCTATACGGGACTGATGGTGAGAAAAGAAGGTGAGATGCTTACCCCGACGATCAATCTTAATCAGCTGTATGAAGCATATAAAGCACAGCCTGGCGTAACAATGGAAACTGTATGCAGAAAGATTGCAGATATAGTTATTGAGGCACCGATACAGGTTGATCTGAAATCCATTTTAAATTATGAAGATGTGAAGGACAAGCTGTTTATCCGTGTATCATCAGCCGAAGCAAATAAGGAAGTCCTCGAAAATGCTCCACATCAGCTGAAGGAAGACCTCGCAATTACCTATCATGTGGCAGTAGGCAAGGATCAGGATGGATTAAGTTCCATGTTTATCAAGAATGATCTGCTTGAACAGTATGGAATCTCTGCAGAACAGCTTCATGAAGATGCGATGAAAAGTTCACCGCATGTCATGATCCCGGAGGTATCAAGTATAGGTGCATTGATAGATGAAATGTACCAGAAAAATATTCTCATGCTGACACCGGATGAACGTGAAATGCTGCAGGAAACATTGCAGGAATCAAGCGAGATGCCGACATTCTTTGTTGTTACGAATACAGAAAGAATTGATGGAGCCGGTGTGATCTTTTATCCGGAATTCATGGATAGCATGGGGGAACTTCTTGGAAATGATTTCTTCATTTTGCCATCATCCATCCATGAAATGCTGATTTTACCGGATGACGGGCAAGTGGATGCAGAAATGTTAAGAGATATGGTAAAAGAAGTCAATGCCACTCAGGTAGCTCCTGCAGAACGCCTTACCAATGATGTATATCACTTTGATACAAAGGATCATGTCTTTGAAAAGGCAGATAGATTCACAGAACGTCAGAAAGAAAAAGAAGCACAGGCTGCAAAAACGGAGAAAGCCGGAAAAGAACAGCCAAATCAGAAACCGAAAACAAAGAAGCACGATATGGAACTCTAATAAAAAATAATCATCTCATCAACTAATAAAAAGCCCTGCGGCATAAGCACAATGTCGTAGGGCGTTTTTGGAAAGGAGTATTATGACAGAACAAAATAAAACTACTACTATTCCACTGCCGGTCCAGAGAAAAGATATGGACAGCATTATGCAGTCACTGGAATCCGGTGTGGAAGAACTTTTTACAAGTAACCGCTATCAGGAATTTCTTAAGACCATGGCAAAGTTTCACAATTATTCTTTTAATAATACAATGCTGATTGCCATGCAGCGACCGGATGCTACGCTTGTTACCAGTTACAAAAACTGGCAGTCCATGGGTAGACAGGTCATGAAAGGGGAAAAAGGAATTATAATCATTGCACCGGCACCATATAAGAAAATGAAGGAAAAAGAGGTTCTGGATGAAAATCAGCGCCCAATCATGGGAACCGATGGAAAACCTAAGACTGAAAAAGTGGAAGTTACGGTTCCACATTTTAAAGCAGTTACCGTCTTTGATATTGCTCAGACATCCGGGGAACCAATCCAGACACTAGCACCGGAATTATTGACTGCAGCTGTGCAGGATTTTGATTCTTTCATGCAGGCTATTCAGAAAATATCCCCAGTGCCGATACGATTCGATGAGATCAATGGCAATGCCAATGGATATTATCACAATGTAGATAAGGAAATCGTGATCAAAAAAGGACTCAGTGAAAGCCAGACCTTAAAGACTGCTATTCATGAAACCGCCCATGCAAAACTGCATGACAGGGAGATCATGGAAAGTCTTGGAGTAGAAAAAGACCGACTGACAAAAGAGGTTGAAGCAGAATCCGTTGCTTATTGTGTGTGTTCTTCCTTTGGTTTGGATACATCGGATTATAGTTTTCCTTACATTGCAGGTTGGAGTAGCAGCCGGGAAATGAAGGAAATGAAAGCATCTATGGATGTGATCCGCAAGACAGCCGGTGAAATGATCGATCAGCTTACAGAAGAGCTGGAAATCATTCTTGAAGAAAAACAGAAAACAGAATTACATGAAAAATACGGCATTCTAGTAGATGCACTGGAAGCAGCCGGATACCGCTATGATTATCGGGAAAGCGAACCGGGACATATTGTACTGGCACCGGATGGGACACATGAAATTGCTGGGTATTTGCAGTTTAAATCATGGGGAGATATCAAAGATTGGCTGGAAGATACGATTGCAGAAGGAACGGATATTTCGGAAAGAGTTGATCGGGCTTTGTATCCATTTAAGTTTGATTATACCCTAGAGGAAGAAATGTTCAGAGGTAATGGTGACCGATATGCGATTTACCATGTGGATGAAGGCACACCGGGAAAACAACATTTATTTATGAATATGGCAATGGTCAAAGAAGATGGCATTACAATCGATGCAGCAAATTATAAATGTGTCTATTCTGGCAGATTACATGAAAATGAAAAGCTGGATGATTTGTATGCCGTATTCAACGATAATCCACCGGCAGATTATAAAGCACATTCTATGTCGGTCAGTGATGTTATCATTACAAACCGTGGTGGGGATATGCAGGCATATTACGTGGATCGATTTGGTTATGAAGAACTTCCAGACTTTGCAGCACAAAGAGAAAAAATACTCGATATTGTCCCGGAAATAGAAAATGTGGATTATGAAAATGATCTTACATGTATCAGCTTTTATGCGGCTGAATGTGCTGAATTTCCTGTAATGGGTGAAGTACATTATGACCTGACATTACCAGAAGCCTTGGAAGCTTATGAGAAAATCCCATCAGAACGTATGCATGGACTGAAATGTGTTGGCTTTGATCTGAAAGACGGAAGTGATTATGAAGGAATGCAGAGTCTGATGATCGAAGGAAAAATACAGAAAGAATTTTTGAATTCGATTCCTGGATTTAGAGAAAATTCTTATGTGCAAAATGCAATCAGTCGTGTGGAAAAGTACTTGGAAAAAAGACATCCAAATGTGGAAAATCCTCTGAAATCCAATAAGAAAGTGGATAACGAAAAAAATATAAGCGAAGAAAAAAACGAGAAGGAGCTGAATATACAGATGAAACCAATACCGAAAAAGAAAAGGGGGGAAATGAGCCTATGAGAAATGTAAACCTGGAAGAAAACGAACTGACTATTACTGCTATCTTCCAGCAGCACACAAAGGAAGAAACAATCCAAACACTGAAAGAAGCTTTGGAAGTTTTGGAACAGGAAGAAAGTGATACTGAGAATGATGAAATGATGGAGATCATCAATTCTACAGTTGGAAAATTACAGCAGATCGAAGACAAATACTACTATTCTCTGGATCTGAATTATTATCTGAATAACTTGGAGGACGATGCCTATGAAGCTTAATCAATTTGCAGTCTACCGAGTAGATCAGCAGACAGCAGGAAAAGCACTGTGGCATCTGCCATATCAAGAAGCAAGACAGCAGAATGTGTCGATTACTGTCGAAAATTACCGAGTAATCTCGATTCATGAAATGCAGGAAGAAGAAAAAGTCGCTGACATCTGGAAACGAATGAAAAAGCAATGCGAAGTCAGTGACGTACTTGTACTGAACAGGGATGGAGAAATCAACTGCTACTATGTAGATGAGAACTATCCACAGTATCTGGCCGGATTCATTCGTATCAATACATCGGGCGCACTGATCACTATGGAGACTGAGAATTATCAAATTGACGGAAAAAAAGGGAACTGGATTGCAACAGACACCATCATCATCGACGGGAAACAGTTTTATCTGATGGAACATCAAGTATACCGGGATCAGGCTCAAGGTGTTATCCTGGATGCCTATGGAAAAATGGTTGTCGAAGAATGTAAGAAATTCGACGAAAAAACAAAACAAAAGATCCATAATTACATTCAACAGCAGGCACCGCTAAATTCAGTCGAACAGTTAAAACAAGATGGTAAAATCCGTCTGGAACATTACCAGAAGTTCTACCAGAACGGCACTTATGAACGAAGCAGAGAATCCGGTACCGAAGCCAATTATGATATGGTGGACGGTCTGGTAAATAATCAGAAGAAGAATCCAGAAAAGATCTCTAATGCCCGCAGCAACAAACAGACTCCCAGAAATCAACAGGATGGCAAACCTAAGAAACGAAGATCCGTGATTAAACGACTGCATCAGAAACAGATTGCTATTGCTCGCCGGTCCGGAAAGCCGATACCAAAGTACCTGGATCAGGAAATGGAAAGAAAGCGGGGGTAGAATATGCGAAGGTTAAAGTGTGAAAAAGAAACGATTATTCTGACCAATGAAGATGATGGATTCTATGATGTGTATACCTTCAATCAGAGTCTGCAGAAACGGTTACGGTCCTTTGCTGAGAAGTATCCGGAGGATTGCTGGTTGAAAGGGGCTTCGGAGGATGGCAGTGAAACGTATATGATCAGAAAAGGACGGTTGTCATTGAATCTAAGACCACCCTATTCCAAGGATAGGATTCATAAAGCGACAGAACGAATTATTGAAGAACAGAAAGAACAATCGAAGGATTCATAGAATGCGATTTAAGAGAAAAAAGCCTCATGACCATGAGGAAAAATGAAAGTGAAATACGTTAGCTGATAAAGTGTATAGGCTCAAAAGGGAAAGTGCCCTTTTGGGCCTTTTTAATGTTTTTTATTTGAAATAGTTCTAAAGAACAAGTTGACAATCTGTAGATTCTGTATGTTTTAAAGATCAATCGTTATACTAATTTTAGACCGAATTATCGTTCTAAAGGAGGTGTCACAATGGATTTAAAGGCGGTTGGTCAGAGAATAAAAGCTGCAAGGGAAGCTAAGAATCTTACACAAGAAGAATTGGCAGCACTGGTAAACTTAAGTCCAACTCATGTAAGTGTTATAGAGAGAGGACTGAAAGTAACAAAACTTGATACCTTTATTGCGATTGCAAATGCATTAGATGTTTCGGCAGATACACTATTGATTGATGTTGTGACACATTCGGTTACTGGTGTTACGAATGAATTATCTGAAATGATAGAGAAACTACCGAAAGAAAAGCAACAGAGAATTATCAATGCAGTGAGAGCATTGGTGGAATAAATACGTGAATAAGAAGATGGAAGGGCTTATTGCTCTTCTTTTTTTATTTGGTTTAACGTGAAATAATATGATATAGTAGTTCTAAAGACTTATATATAACTCTAAGGAACTTAATAAAATGAAGAAAAAAAATATAACACTTGTATTTGTTGCTATCGTTTTTTCGATTATTGTTGGAATGATAATTGGGAAAAGCTTATTAAAGTATAAAGAAGGTGAGCCAGATGTAGTTGGCAGTTTTTCTATGAATAGAGATGAGAATCTTACAGTAGTTGCTAACAGAAAAAACATTTCTGATAAAGAAGCATTTGCAAGACTGCTTTTAAAAATGTACAAAGAGAATTCATTTCATTCAATAAAATTTTCTACAGATCATGGATATGCAACCAGCCTTGATATGACCGTATATTCTTGGAAAGAAGATATCGAAAATGGAAAATCCATTATGCAGATAGAATTTAGACCGATTGAATATGGAAAAGATTATGATATTGTTCATAATCCGGATAAATATGTGCTTTTTATCGATGGAACAGAAATAAAATGAAATATATAGATATGCAGATAAAGAGGATTGCTCAACACAGGAGGATATTTTCAATTACCCTCAAAATGATAAAAGCGAGGCAGCGGAAAATCCGTTGCCTCATTTCAGTATTATGACAATTAATCTAGTTCCGCCCCTAACTCATACCTCCAATACTCCGCCGCCTCATATTCCCTAGGTTCTGAGAGTACCGGTACAGTAAAGAGTTCAACCGGAACACAGAGTGTTGATGCAAAGATTTTCATAAGATCCTCTTTTGGAGTTCGGACATCGCTTTCATACTGAGCAATCCGGACATCAGCACAGCTGTCGGGAAATCCAACAGCCATGCCAAGTTCTTTCTGGGTGAGATGATTTTTCTGTCTTAAGTGTTTTAATTTTCTTCCAAATGTAATCATAGTATTATTCTCCTGTGCTTCCAAAAGCCCCAGTTCCTCGTTCTTCACCGAGATCCAGGACAAAGTCTGCGATCACAACCGGTGTGATCACCAGCTGACCGACGCGTGTGTCTTTATGAATGATCTGAGAAGATGTGCTCACGTTGCTGATAATGGCATGGATCTCACCACGGTAACCGGAGTCAATCGGTGGAAGTTCGCATACCAGTCCTTTTGCTGCCATGCTGCTTCGAGGAAAGACATATCCGGCAAATCCATCCGGGATGATGAGACCGAATCCAAGTGGAATCCTAGCAACCTCGCCTGGTTGTAATGAGCAATCATAAGGCATGAATACATCAGCACCGGCATCATTTTCATGTGGCCGGAATGGATGATGATTTGCTTTCAGACCAAAGTCAATCAGTTTAATCTTTATGGCTGCTCACCTCCTTCCTGATGAGCAATGGATAATCTTCTTTTAAGATATCAGCAGGAGTCCAAAGTTTTGAAATAGGATTCTGGCAGGACATCTGTTTTTCCATACAGCTTCCTCTCTGACAGAATGAACCGGTCAGATCCGGTGCAAAAAGAATCGGGCTTAATTTGTACAATCTTTGCCAGATCTGTAGCATCACAATCCTTGTTTCATCCGTATTTCTTCGGCAGGTTCTTTGGCCAATCATATGCTTCCACTGGTAAGGTGTCGCGCTGATGATCAGTACGTTTCGAAGTCCCTGAGGTGTGGCATATCCGGCTGAATCATGATCAATGCCTAAGGCACAAAGCTCTGCATAATGATCCAGATCTGACTGACAGCTTTTCTTGTAAATATCCTGGATTTCTTTATCTGCTTTCATGATTCCATATGGAATAGCAAATGCAGCATGACCGGAATAATTGCTGTACTGCAGAGATGCACTCATGTACTTTACTTCGTTCTGATGTCTTGTGATTTGTGCCAGGAAGCGTCTGCTTGCACCAACAACAGCTACGGTAATGACCATGAATTTCTGCACGGTTGGATGCGGAAGCCCTGCAATGTTTTCTACAGTCTTCTGACTGTAGGATTGACGGTAAAGATCCATCAGATCTGCCATGTTCTGGATCGTATGACCGTGTTGTGTGAGTCTGGCAGCAAAGACCATATTCTGTTCTGCTTCCCGGATTCCATAGCAGTTTAAGATAGCTGTTTCAATGTGATCCATAGGCCTGTTCCTCCTTTACCAGAGCTTTTAAAAGGATCAGATAATTGATGCAGTCTGTGATTTTTTCATCCCACTGTTCCATGTCAAAATGTAACAGAGTGGAATAACACATATCGTAAAGGGATACGACATGTTTCGACATCATACCGGCCAGTGCTGCTTTTGGATCGCAGTTTTGTAAAGCGGCAGCAATCTTGAATGCACTGAGGCGGTCAATATTGTCACCGGTATATTCTTTCTTTTTATGTGCCAGAATATCGGCACACTTTCTCATCTGAAGTTCAAATACAATATTAAATTCTTCTTGTGTCATGTGATAGTTCCTCCTTTGTTTTGTGATGGTTATCTTTCGAGATCCTTGGTTTTTGATCTTACTGGTTCCGGAATCTGCATCTGAAGAATGAAATCAACATTCTGATCGGCAGTATCCAAATCTTTTAATTTTTCTTTCAAGCTGCTTATTGCTTCTTCTTCGGAAGCTATCTGCTGTTGCAGTTTTTCTTTTTGTAAAGTCAAGGTTTTTAGGCTTGTCATCTTTCCATCCTGATAAAAGGATCTCAGCCAATCTCTGGCTTCTTCATATTTCTGAATTTCCTTCGCATGTTCTTTCCGGTACTTTCCTTTGTACTTTGCTTTTGAAAACTGGGAATAAACTTCCTTATTTGCATAGTACTGTCCGGTATAACGGATCTGATTGTTGAGGATCCTTAGACCGGAACGATGCTGAGCAACCTGTGTCTGCATTTCTTTTAGTTCCTGCTTTGAGGCAAGCAGTGTGTTTTTCAGATCTGACTGCGTATCAAATCCATGTTCCTGCACATAGATAATGGTATTTGCCATTTGCTGCAGGTTAGAAAGTTTTACCCGATGAGCATAAGCCGGGCTCTGCATTGCTTTCACATTTGTCTGGAGATTTACAACCAGGCGCAGGTGAGATCTGATGTAGAGAATGGTCAATGGATCCTTGCGTAAGAAGGTCTGTTCCAGGTATTCTTTTCCATATCGTGTTCCCAGTGCACGTTCAGTAATCCGCTTCTGTCGATCAGGATGAAGATAGCTGTATCTGCCCCGATGATCAATCACAGAGATCTGAAATTGTTCCAGAAGTTTAGATTGGAATTCATCAAAACTATTGGATGTGGCAGCACATTCATCAATCGCATTTCGTAAATATTCTTTCTGTGTAAGGAACACGGTGGAGGTTGGTTTGAGACCATCTTCGATGATTTTCTGATTGATCTCATTAAGTTTTTGTTGGCCGTGTTTCTGTGCCTGATACTCTTTCTGCGTGATTTTTCTTTCAGCCGGAGCAAGAAGATCTATCTGGTGAAGTCCTTCCTGTTGGCACCGATCCATGACAGTTTTCTTAAAAGTGCTCATGAATTTATCAGTGGAACGATGCTTGTAACCGGCGGCTTCCTCATGTGGTTTATCCATATATGGCTGCCTTTCCACTGCAGTCTTTCGCACACTGTTGATAACGATGTGAGTATGGATATTTCCGGATTCATTGTGGCCATCGGTGTGAGTAACTACCAGTGCCTGATATCCGGGAAACATCTGCTTTGCAAGTTCCAAACTGATTGCCTGTGCTCTCTTTCCGGTAAGACCGTTTTCTGTAACATCGGCTGGATCGTAGCTGATAATGTAGTGATGACTTTTGATGTCTTCACGTTTCTTATTCTTATGAAAATGAGCATTTGTCAGTTCGCATTCTTTGTCAAAAGACATCGGATCACAGTTCAGTCCATCCATATAAAACTCTTTTCGCAGGATGCTTCGTCCGGATTCATTTACAATCTTTTTCCCGGTTTTTTCATCATGTTCAAACAGAAGATAATTGATAGCAGCCGAGTAATTTGCATTTCTGCTTTTAATGTGTTTTACGATTGCCATTCATACCACCTGCCAGTTTCAGTACCTCTTTTCTCAATAGGAATAAGTCCGTGATACACTGATGGATTTCGTTTTCTATAGCACGTGACTGACTGCCACCACTGTTAAAATGCTTGGCGATCTGATTGAGATTCGATCCAATCTTTCCATATTCACTGACCAGTTTTCTGAGATCGTTCATGTCTGCAACAACTTCAATCTGATGATTGATTTGCTTCTCAAGCAGAAGTTTTCTCAGATATTCAGATCGTGAGATTGAAAAACAAGTAGCTCCTTGATCCAGCAAATTGAGTTCGACATCTGTCAGTCGTACTGCAACAAAATGTCTGTGATTTAGTTCTTTATCTTTGTTTTTTGTTCTCATACTCCTCCTTCCGTTGCTACTATTCCTCCCACTGGGAGTCCACGTATTTCAATATCGGCTGTCCCTTCCGATATTAGAAATAGTGCTGTGAACACCTTTAGGTGGAACCAACAGACAAGTGAAACGTCTGTTATGAAGAGGGTATGGGGAGATCCCCATCAAGATAAAACCCATAGGAGAACAGGATGCCAAGCGGCAATACTGTTAAACACGGGTGGATCTTGCTCTGTATGTGTACCCTTCTATATAACGAAACGCTCAGAGGCTGTTTTACAGTGGGGGAAAAGAAAAAATATCAAAAAAATGATGATTAATGGTGAGCTTGTGATAGAATGAAAAAAAGAGAAAAGCATAAAGAATGTAGTTGTGGAGAAATTTGTTATGATTAGAAAGTTGCTGAACGGAGATATCGATAGAGTTGCTGACATATGGTTAAAGACAAATCTGAAAGCACATTATTTTATTTCCAATCAATACTGGAAAAGTAATTATGAATTAGTAAAAGAAATGATGTCACAATACGAAGTTTATGTGTTTGAAGCAGATAAAATGACACAAGGATTTGTAGGACTAAATGATAAATATATAGAAGGTATTTTTGTCTCCGATGAAATGCAGTCATGTGGCATAGGTAAGCTTTTATTAGATTATGTTAAGGATAAAAAAGTTAGCTTACGATTAAATGTATACCAGAAGAATGCCAGAGCAATTTCTTTTTACCAAAGAGAAGCGTTCATTATTCAATGTGAAGGCTTGGATGAAGCTACTGGTGAAAAAGAGTACACTATGCTATGGAAACGAAAATAGAAATCGGGATTTGAGGAACTGGGCGGCAAATACGAAAGGCAAGGGGATTATTTGATACCGTGCTTAACTGTACCCGCCGAAGAAGAACAGGCAATAGGCATCTGGGGGCAACGGCATTTAGATTATCTAAAACAGTACCGTAAAGTTACATACACCAATCTTCTTACAAGCGGCAGGCTAAACGCCTACCTTGCCGACATCAACAGACAGGCACAGGAACGCTTTGAAAGGCTCATAGAGGGTATGAAACAGGCACAGGGCATAACGGAACAGCTAAAGGCAGAAAACGCCTTAGAATGGACAGGATGCCTCAATAACATAAGGGCTTGTGCGAGGGAGATTGTGGAAAAGGAAATTATTTTTGCATAAACAGATGATTAGTGGCAGGGGGAAATCCTGCCGCTTTTTCTGCTTTAGTTTGTCAGCTTGACAAATAAAGGGTTAAGGAATATAATTAGATTCAGTATTATACAAGGAGTTAATAAATATGCGGCAAGGTATTCTTAAATAAACTGTCAATTTGATAGTGGGAACAAAAAGTAGCAGTCCCGTTTCACTTTTAATATGGGGCTTAGTTTTTTGTACCCAGTTTAAGAATACTTTTATCATGTAATTTTATATGCCCGAAAACATATAAGTGTTTTGGGGCTATTGGAGTTATTTACCCAGTGATAGGAGTATTTATCACTGGGTATTTTTATGCCCTTTTTTGGGTGTTGATAGGAGGAAAATCACATGAAAATAATTAACTTAGGCATTCTGGCTCACGTTGACGCAGGAAAGACAACATTAACGGAAAGTTTATTGTATACCAGTGGTGCAATTGCAGAACTAGGGAGCGTAGATGAAGGCACAACAAGGACAGATACAATGAATTTGGAGCGTCAAAGGGGAATCACTATCCAGACAGCAGTGACATCTTTTCAGTGGGAGGATGTAAAAGTCAACATTATAGATACGCCAGGCCATATGGATTTTTTGGCGGAAGTATACCGTTCTTTATCCGTATTAGACGGAGCAGTATTATTAGTTTCTGCAAAGGATGGCATACAGGCACAGACCCGTATACTGTTTCATGCACTACAGACAATGAAGATTCCGACAATTTTTTTCATCAATAAAATTGACCAAGAGGGGATTGATTTGCCAATGGTATATCAAGAAATGAAAGCAAAGCTTTCTTCGGAAATTATAGTGAAGCAAAAGGTTGGGCAGCATCCCCATATAAATGTAACGGACAATGACGATATGGAACAGTGGGATGCGGTAATTATGGGAAACGATGAACTATTAGAGAAATATATGTCAGGGAAACCGTTTAAAATGTCAGAACTGGAACAGGAAGAAAACAGGAGATTCCAAAACGGAACGTTATTTCCCGTTTATCACGGAAGCGCTAAAAACAATCTGGGGATTCGGAAGCTTATAGAAGTGATTGCCAGTAAGTTTTATTCATCAACGCCTGAAGGTCAATCTGAACTATGCGGGCAGGTTTTTAAGATTGAATATTCAGAGAAAAGGCGGCGTTTTGTTTATGTGCGTATATATAGCGGAACATTGCATTTGAGGGATGTTATTAGAATATCTGAAAAAGAGAAAATAAAAATCACAGAGATGTGTGTTCCGATAAACGGGGAATTATGTTCATCCGATATAGCCTGCTCTGGTGATATTGTAATTTTACCAAATGATGTTTTGCAGCTAAACAGTATTTTGGGGAACGAAATGCTGTTGCCGCAGAGAACATTTATTGAAAATCCTCTCCCTATGCTCCAAACAACGATTGCAGCAAAGAAATCTGAACAGCGGGAAATATTGCTTGGGGCACTTACAGAAATTTCAGATGGCGACCCTCTTTTAAAATATTATGTGGATACTACAACGCATGAGATTATACTTTCTTTTTTGGGGAAAGTGCAGATGGAAGTCATTTGTGCCATCCTTGAGGAAAAATATCATGTGGAGGCAGAAATAAAAGAGCCTACTGTTATATATATGGAAAGACCGCTTAGAAAAGCAGAATATACCATCCACATAGAAGTCCCGCCAAATCCTTTCTGGGCTTCTGTCGGGTTGTCCATAGAGCCGCTCCCTATTGGAAGCGGAGTGCAGTATGAAAGCAGAGTTTCACTTGGATATTTAAATCAATCGTTCCAAAATGCGGTTATGGAGGGGGTTCTTTATGGCTGCGAGCAGGGGCTGTATGGATGGAAAGTGACAGACTGTAAAATCTGTTTTGAATATGGATTGTATTATAGTCCTGTAAGTACCCCCGCAGACTTTCGGCTGCTTTCCCCTATCGTATTGGAGCAGGCTTTAAAAAAAGCAGGGACAGAACTATTAGAGCCATATCTCCACTTTGAAATTTATGCACCGCAGGAATATCTCTCACGGGCGTATCATGATGCTCCAAGGTATTGTGCAGATATTGTAAGTACTCAGATAAAGAATGACGAGGTCATTCTGAAAGGAGAAATCCCTGCTAGATGTATTCAAGAATACAGGAACGATTTAACTTATTTCACAAATGGGCAGGGAGTCTGCTTGACAGAGTTAAAAGGATACCAGCCAGCTATTGGTAAATTTATTTGCCAACCCCGCCGCCCGAATAGCCGTATAGATAAGGTTCGGCATATGTTCCACAAGTTAGCTTAACAGCTTGCAAAAGTCATATAAAATGAGATTTGAAAGGATTAGAGACTAATTATGATGAAATGTAACTTCATGTTTGCTAAAAATTCAAAGGCATATTCTGTCTACCTGCTGTTCCGATTTGTCTGTTCCCTGGCGGTTTCTATGTCCACAGTGCTTTCCATCGTGTACCACCTGGAGGTGGTGCAGCTGGATGCTTTCCAGCTTGTCCTGGTAGGGACGGTTCAGGAGACCTCCTGCTTTCTGTTCGAGATGCCCACCGGTGTGGTGGCGGATTTGTATAGCCGTCGGCGCTCGGTGCTGATTGGAATGTTCCTCTACGGCCTGGGCTTTCTGATGGAGGGTGCGCTACCGTGGTTCGCGCCGGTTCTGCTGGCCCAGGTTGTCTGGGGTTGCGGTGATACCTTCATCACCGGCGCTCTGGAGGCGTGGATTGCCTCGGAGGAAGAGGACAAACCCATAGACAAGGTGTTCCTGCGGGGCAGTCAAATGGGGCAAATCGGCGGCGTTCTGGGCGTGGTGCTGGGCACACTGCTGGGAAACATAAACCTGCAAATGCCTGTCATCTTGGGGGGCAGTTTGTGCTTGTTGTTGGGGCTGGTGATGGTTCGCATCATGCCAGAAACCAACTTCTCCCCTGCTATTGAGGAACGGCAGGGCTTGCTTAAAGACTTTGTCTGCCTGTTCAAGCTCAACCTGGGCTTTGTGAAAGGCGCACCTGTGTTGCTGGCGCTCTTAGCAATCACACTATGCGGGGGACTTGCCAGTGAAGGCTTTGACCGGCTCTCCACCGCTCATTTTCTGGATGACACGGTAATACCCGTTATCGGGCCGCTGAACAGCGTCACTTGGTTCGGTGTTATCAGTCTTATCGGCAACGGCTTAGGTATTCTGGCTTCTCAGTTGCTCATCGCCCGCATGGAGAAAAAAGGGACTGTCAGCCGAACCAGTGTGGTCATGTCCACCAGCGCCGGGTATATCCTGTTCCTGGTTCTCTTCGCGGTGGGGCGGAGCTTTTGGTTCATGTTGTTGGTGTTCCTGCTGGCGGGGCTTATGCGCACCATCAAGGAGCCTGTGCTGGCCGCCTGGATGAACGACCATGTGGATGAGAAAATGCGCGCCACAGTCTTTTCCACCAGCGGACAGCTGGACTCTTTCGGGCAGATCATCGGCGGGCCTATTGTGGGGCTGGTAGCCCAGCAGGTGTCCATACCCTGGGGGCTGGTCTGTACCGCTTTCCTGCTGTTGCCCGCGCTGTTCTTAGTGCCGGTGGCGGGAAAGAAGCGGGATTGATATGGCATAGTTAAGTTTACTGACGAGCGGGAGATTACTTCCGCTCGTCTTCATTTAGTAGCGCAAAATTTGAGGACTCTTTATTTCCTTATTCGGTATAGCGGAGGCGGCTGTCAATTCGACATAATTTTCTTGTGATACTTTACCGTACATGAGCATTAGGAATAGGAATGTATCTTTGTGTGGTAGTTGTTACTTGCACAGGTATTATTGTTTCAAAAATCAGTTCCAAGCCAAATGAAGATACTCCTGAAGAAAAAGAAGAATGACCAATTCCAGTTTTTGAAACTGAGAAATCGGGATTTATCAAGCTGTTAATTTTGAAAATTTCTTTGAAAAACTATTGACTCCTACGCAACGTAATAGTTTACGATATGTTTATCGAGAGGAGGAAATGACAATGATGACAGTGAATGAGGTAAGTAAATTAACAGGAGTGAGTATACGCACTCTGCAGTATTATGATACCATTGGTCTCTTAAAACCTATTGAATATACAGAGTCAGGTTATAGGTTGTATGACGATACATCCTTGGAAAGGCTGCAACAAATTTTACTGTTTAAAGAATTGGAATTTCCGCTTAAGGAGATTAAAAAGATAATTGATGCCCCTAACTTTGACAGGAACAAAGCATTAGAGCAGCAGATTGAATTGCTAACTATGAAAAAAGAGCATCTTGAAAATCTTATTAGTTTCGCTCGAGGAATAAAAGGAATAGGAGTGAAATATATGGATTTTAAAGTATTTGATACAACAAAGATTGATGAGTATTCTAAACGAGCAAAAGAACAATGGGGACAAACCTCTGAGTATAAGGAGTTTGAAGAGAAAACAAAGAACTGGACGAAAGACGATGAAGCTACTGTTGCAAATGAGTTTATGCAATTATTTGTTGAATTCGGACAAATGAAAGAAATGGATCCAGAAGATGAACAGGTGCAGTTGCAGGTAAGGAAACTTCAGGATTACATTACAGATCATTTTTATACATGTTCTGATAAGATTTTATGCGGTCTTGGAAGAATGTATGCCGGTGGAGGAGAACTTACGGAAAATATTGATGATGTTGGAGGAGTTGGCACAGCAGAGTTTGCAAGTAAAGCTATTGATATATTTTATATGAGCAGAAGGTAAATTCAAGTTGAACAAAATCG
>NZ_JAQDKY010000032.1:0-52133 GCF_027662325.1 Blautia faecis
AAAGAAATCGAGTACATCCTGGTGGAAACCAAAGCGCCGGATGGCTATGTGAGAAGCGAAAAAGAGGAATCCGTTGTATTTGAATACAAGGACGGTAAGACGAAAGAGATTGAAATTACCAAAGAGCTTACCAATGAGCGGATCCCGACTGGCGGCTATGTAAAATCCCCGAAAACAGGAGATGACACTAACATTTGGCTGCCAATCCTTCTTCTTGTTTTATCGGTGGGCGGAATTGCTGGAATCTTCTGGTACACCAAAAAGAAAAATCACGAGGAATAAGAAAACTGGACTGTCACGTTTGTGGCGGTCCTTTTTTCTTGCAAAAACATTGGAAATGGAGGAAGTTATGAAGCAGGTAAAAGAAATGGGGATTGTAGCGGTGTGCCTTTTGCTGCTTGGCTTTGGTATCTGTATGGGAATCGGAACTTATCTTATGTACCGGGATGGAGAAGAGGAATATGACAACCTGCTGGAATACGTTGCCGTGGAAGAACCAAAAGAAAGGAAAGATGGAGAAACACCAGAGGAAAACCAGGAAGAAACGGTTACCGTGGATTTTGAAGCTCTAAAGAAAATAAATCCAGAGATCATTGCCTGGATACGGATCCCGGACACCAGGATTGATTATCCGGTTGTGCAGGGAACTGACAATGAATATTATCTGAAGCATACCTTTAAAAAGACGGAACATGTGGCAGGAAGTATTTTTCTGGATAAAGATAATAGTCCGGATTTTACCAACCGTAAAACTATTCTATACGGGCATAATATGAAAGATGGCAGCATGTTTCAGGGGCTGCATAAATATGAAAGTGAATCGTATTTACAGGAGCATAATAAGGTATATCTGTATTTACCAGATGGGGAAGCCTTAACCTATACAGTCATAAAATGTGGCTATGTAAAAGCGGATAGTGATACCTTCTGGCTGGGAGAACAGGTGGAGACCAGGACACTTTTGTTATCCACCTGCGGCTCTGATTCTTTAAAACGGCTAGTGCTTTTTTGTGAACTGCCAGAGAAAGGTGAAGAGTCAGAGACAAATGGTGAGGATATAAGTATAGAAGTCTTTTAATTGCAGGAAGTTAAAATGCCATCTTTGATAGCAAAATTATCAAAGATGGCATTGTTTAGAAAGTGAAACTTAATTCGAGTTATTATGGCGTTTCCATATTTGCAGAAAAGGAAGTTATGGTCTCTGATTGCTTTGTGTGAAATTTTAACTGATTTTCAATATCACGTCCAGCGTACATTACTCTAAGAATTGTTACGACTTTCTTATTGGAATCAGGAATATAAAATATCACATAATTATCTACAGGTAATACACGAAGTCCACGACTTTTCCATGGTTCATTTTCATATTTTCGATACCGTTCTGGCATAATATCCAGACTTAAAATCTGTTCTTCAAGACGATCAAGCTGTCCGCTTGCATTTTCAGGGGATTGCAATTCAAATGCAATATATTCAAAAATCCCTCTTAAATCGTTGTCAGCCTGTTCAGATAATTCAACCTCATAGATCATATGCCATAATCATTGCGGATATCTGCAAAGGCTTTTTTCGCATTTTTAGCCCGTCCAGCTTGCATATCCGAATATCCTTTCTCCAATTCTTCATTGAATTCTGTTTCAGATAATGTATGAATGTCAACTGGTCTTGAAGATGGTAATTTCACTTCAAATGGAAGTCCCCTCTGTAAAATAATCTGTTTATAAAACATATTAATAGCACTGGAAGCTGGAATTCCAAGCGTAGACAAAATGTTTTCTGCTTTTTCTTTTACATCTGGTTCGATTCGTGCATATAAATTTGCTGATTTTGCAGCCATATAGATCCGCTCCTTTCAAGAGAAATAAGATATCTATAGTTATTATACACAAATGTCAGTACAATAGCAATACAATCTTGGGATTGAATCAGGTATAAATGGTGAATAGCTACTGTTCTGGAGACGATAAGATATATAGCAGAATATCTTCTTGACTATGATATATATCGCGATATGTACTAAACATAGAAAAGGAGCTTTGCTATGATGACAGCAAAATTGTTTGAAGATGCAGTGCAGAGTGCAACGGTGGAATCTGTTCATGCAGATTATATCATTACAAGAAATTTGAAAGATTTTACCAAAAGTAAAGTTATGGCATTTACACCAACCGAACTTTGGGCAAGAATTTGACTCTTGTGGTAAAAATGAAAAACATATTGTTTATAACACAAAATACAGAAAATGAATTGTTGACGCATACTATATCTTGTGTTATTATGATTTTGAGATTTGTATTTGTACCTGTAAAACAGGTAAGAATTTTTGGTTTCGGAGAAGCCCGAAAGAAAAATATGAGGAACATGGTTCCTGCCTTTTGTGAGAAATTAGGTCATTTAGAATGAAACGTTCTAAGTGGCCTTTTTTTATTGCAAAAAAACAAATACGAATCAACATCTTGAAAGGAGGAAAAATAAAAAATCCAAAAGAAAGGAGACTGGAAGAACTGGTAAGAGTAAAAGAAGGAAAATGATAACGGACATTTGGGATTCATTCTGAATGTTTTTTGTTATCGAATCAAAAACAACAAGGAGTGTGCACATGAATAAGTCTATATTTATCGGACGGATGGCAACGGATCCAAAGGTGATGTCTTCAGCGGGAAAAAAGACAGTCGCGTATTTTCGGATTGCGGTTGAGCGAAATTTCAAGCAGGAAGGAGCTCCGAATGCTGATTACTTTAGCTGTGTCACATTTGGGGAAAGAGCTGAGTTTGTAGCAAAGTATTTTTATAAGGGCAAAAAAATCGCTTTAGAGGGCGAGATGCATAATGATAACTATACAGGTAATAGTGGCGAAAAAGTATATGGTATGAGACTGCTTGTAAACGACATTGAGTTTGTAGACAGTAAGGACGAAAGTGAAAATGTGAGCCAGAACGGACGTACCAATCGGAATTCCTCACAGCCCTCACGAAATAGTGAATCAAATTCCAATGGACGATCCAGCCAGAATCCAGGAAATTCCTATCAAAATTCGCCATACTACAAAAACACGAACCAGGGGAAAACAAACCGTACAGGAAGTAAACCACAAAGAGCCCAGTCTTCACGCCAGAATTCACAAAACCGCTACAACGTAGATGAGAAATTTATGAATATGGGAAATGAAGAGATGGGAGATTTTTGCTGATAACAAAGGAGAAAAAAATGGAACGAGTAAAAAAATGGTGCCAGGCACACCAAAAAGCCTGCCTGATAACTGGAATTATAGGAATGCTTTTGTCACCCTTTTTATGGCCGCTGTTTTTAGCAGTGATTGTACAGAGTCTGACACTGGGCCTTCCAATTGCAGCAGGTATCTATTGTTACAAATATCTGAATGAAAAAAAGGAGAATCCGAATGAGAATGATGAACAAAAACGCAGCCACCCTGAAACCAAGAAACCAGCTCCCGGTAAAGTACGCGGTCATGCTGAAGCGCCCGGTGGCGTTCAAAAGAGTCCGGATGAAACGCGGTCAGAATCGGTAAAACAGAGGAGAAAGCAAGGAAGAAAACAGGGAAGAAAAAGAGGTGTTTCCGGAGGTGATGGACCAAAATGAAATGTAAAGCAGTCCGGTGTATCTATTACAATGCAGGAAATGGATACACCGTTGCCTCCTATGTGACGGAAGAAACCCTTCCCAAGGAAGTAAGCAGCCAGAAAAATGGCAGATATGGCATGTTTATGGCAATTGGAAATGAGCTTCCGACTGAGGATGGCCTTGAAGTAGAACTGAACGGAACCTGGAAAGACGGAAAATTTGGAATGCAGTATAAGGTTTCTTCTTTTCAGATTGTATTACCCACGAGCACAGAAGGAATCAAGGCATACCTGGCCTCTGACATTATTAAGGGAATCGGGCCAGTGCTTGCCGAGCGGATTGTAGACCGTTACCAGGAAAATACGTTTGAAGTTCTTGAAAAAAATCCTGAGAAGTTACTGGAAATCAAAGGCATTACCCGAAAAAAGCTCTCAGAGATTCTGGAAGGATACCGTGGCAGCGAGACTTTGCGGCAGTTAATGGTGACCTTATCTCCCTTTGGGGTGACACCAAGGAAGGTGGCGCAGATCCAGGAACACTTTGGAAATGCAGCCCCACTCATCATTCAGAACACGCCATTTCGTTTGTGCGAGATTCCTGGGTTTGGATTTCTAACGGTGGATCCGATTGCGGTAAAAGCAAAGAATTTTAAGCCAGATGAGCCTATGCGGATCAAAGCAGCGATTCTTCATATTATGTCGGAAGCAGAAGGCGAAGGCCATCTATACCTGACTTGTGAGGAAATCTTAAAGCGGACAGCCCTGCTTTTAAATCATAAAAAGGAAACCGGACTGGTGCCAGAAAGAGCCATCCGGGATGCCGGAAATGAAATGATCCGTAAGGATGGGACCCTGGTGTGTAGTGATGGCGGATTTTATTTAAAGAATAGTTTTCGTGCAGAACTTGGAGCCGCTACATCTCTGGTTAAACTGATCCTGCGAGGTGGGACACAAAGTTATCAGGTGGACTCCATTATAAGCAGCATTCAGAAAAAAGAGAAGATTCTACTAAATGTCAGGCAAAAAGAAGGAATTTTAAGAGCATTTCAATATCCGGTTACCATCATTACCGGAGGACCTGGACGTGGAAAGACGACAGATATCAGCTTTATCATTGAGGTAGAGAAAATTCTTCATAAGAACGCGGAGATACTGTTATGTGCTCCAACTGGTCGTGCCAGACGAAGGATGAGTGATTGTACTGCTTATCCCGCTCTGACGATTCATAAAGCAATTGGGTTAAAAGGAGAAGCGGGTGAGGAAGAATGGGACGAAGAGAGTATGCTGGAGGCATCTCTTATCATTGTGGATGAGTGCAGTATGATCGACATGCCACTTATGGATAAGTTTTTGTCTCGGGTGCCTATTGGAACCCGCCTGGTATTCTTAGGCGATAAAGACCAGCTGGAATCAGTGGGACCGGGAAATGTATTTAAAGAGATGATCGAGTCCGGTGTGATCCCAGTTACAATACTAACAGAGAGCTTCCGTCAGGAAGGAAAATCCACGATTATTCAGAATGCGGATAAGATAAACGAAAGGAAAACCAATCTGTTTTTTGATGATACGTTCCAGTTTTATCCGGCAAAAGATGATGAAGAAGCAGCTGAAATTATCCAGAAGCTCTACCGGGAAGAACTTCAAAAAAACGAAAACCGGGTAGAAGGGGTTCAGGTGCTCTCCCCGCTTCGAAAGGATACGAAGGTAGGTGCAGATGCATTAAATCCTGTCCTTCGGGATATCGTGAATCCGAAGCGGTACGGTTATCCGGAAATTAAGAATGGATCGACTACATATCGGGAGAGAGATCTCGTTATGCAGCTGAAAAATGAGGAAGATGTGGCAAACGGTGACGTGGGAGAAGTCCTAAATATCTATAAAGCAGACGGGAAAAGCAGGATGCGTGTAGATTTTGGGGATGGAAAAATCATGGAATATACCGAAGGGGATATATGGCCGTTAAATCTGGCTTACTGTATCACCGTCCATAAGGCACAGGGCTCGGAATATCCAGTGGTGATCCTGCCGATGCTCACCTGTTTTTATCGGATGCTGCGGAAAAATCTTTTCTATACCGCAGTCACAAGAGCAAGGCGTGGGGTGAAAATAGTAGGAAGTAAAAAGGCAATGGTAATCGCAATCAATAACGATACGGTGAGCAAACGAAATACCATGTTTGGTTACCGGATCAAAAAGATTTACAAAGCTTACCTGGAACAGGAAAAGAAATCAGCATAACAAAGATCAGCAGGATATGAGACGCAAAATGCTCATACCCTGCTTTTCCATATGGAGGAATCAAAATGCCAGAAATCTGTTTTTATGAACCATGGACCTATCAATTGGCATTGCCGGAAAAAATTGAGGCATATTTAAAGTTTGAAAAGAAAAAAAGAATCAGCTATGAAGCGGAAGACTGCTCCAGATATAATACGCGGACAAATGGAAAATCTGCAAAGCTTCATCCGCCTACTTTGGCTGCTATTTTTAAGCTTTTTGGAATGAAAGAGAAAGAAGAAGGTGCTGCCGGAATTCAGCTGGCAGAAAAGTCTGTTCGTTATTTTTGCCTGGAATACCCGGTGGAGAAGGAACTTTGTGTCATGACATACAATTATCAAAACGGAAGATTCTGTGGAATTAGAAAGAAAAATGATCCCGCAGGAGAAACAACAAAGATGCCTGGCGTTTTAAAGGGAAAATCTACCGGGGAGGAGTATCTTGCAATGCTTGTCTATGCAAGTATAGTTCCCGAAAGCCAGTATTACGACGATGAGTTTCATACCTGCTTTGATGAACTGAAACGTGCTATAAAAGCAGGACTGGCGGGGCAGGCACTCAAAATGTCTTTTCGCTGCTGCGATAACCTGTATCTGCGGATGACTGCCACAACGGAGGATGCCATTTCTTTTGACCGGAACCAGTTTGCGGAAGGAAAACTGAAGGATAGTTTTCACCCCTTTGACCTTAACTCCGGAATTTATGCGCCAAATGCCTGTATAATTGGTACTTTTAAGGTGCTGGGAGTAAAAGGGAGGAAGAAAGGTGCTGCTATTTCGGAGTTAAAGATGGAGTATGCAGGACATTTTAATTGCCGGCATAGTGAAAAAGAGAGGATTCCCACGCTTCCAGAGGATTACATTGTGAGCCAGGAGGTGGAAGAAATCCTGGAAATGGTCGTTCATACCCCGGCAAGGCTTTTTATGATGACGGGGGAAGCGGGAACTGGAAAAACCACAGATGCCAGGATGATCGCACAGATATTAGGTCTTCCCTATTATGTATTTACCTGTGGGCCTGGTACAGACGAGCTGGAGCTTCTTGCAAGTACGGTTCCAAACATGGGAACGAAAAAGAAAACGCTTCCAGTGCTTCCAGTCTTTTACGACCTTCAGATGGATCCAGCTTCCGCACTTTGTGTACTTAGCGGAACCTATGAAGAGGGCATTTCAGAAGAAGCTGCATTTGAAAAACTTTTGCGCCTTGCTTATGAAAAAGGATATGAAAGTGCAAGGGCAGAGAAGGATTTTTTGTTGCGGGAATCAGAGATCATAAAAGCGTGCCGTCTTCCTTCCGTTTTGGAAATTCAGGAGCCGTCCATGATTGAAAAACCAGGGACGCTTACAAGACTGAACTCTCTTTTTGATGATGGAGCGGTGACAGATCTGATTAATGGGGAAAAAATAAAGAGAAATAAAGATACCATTGTGATTATGACTACAAACCTGGATTATGTGGGCTGCGGAAATTTTAACCAGTCGGTCTTATCCCGTATGAGCCTGATCCAGCCCAAGCAAAATCTCACAGAAGAGGAAATGAAGCGGCGGGTTATTGCACGTACCGGATATGGGGATGAGAAAGGCTTAAACTTTATGGTTTCGGCCATTCAAAAAATCCATGCTTATCTGAAGGAAGAAGATCTTCAGGATGGTGTGTGCGGCTATCGGGAACTGGAAAACTGGGTGCGTACCTTTCAGGCAATTAAAGATGTCAGGCGCGCGGCACAGGTTGCGGTTATCAGTAAAGCCACAATGGATCCGGAGGAACAGGAACATCTGATGAAGACCTATGTGGAACCGTATTGTTAGAAACAGGAGAATCGAAATGAAGGATACTTATAGAGAGCGGATCAAGGAAGAACAAAAAAAGTTAAGCCCCAGTCAGGTCTTTTTTTCAGAAGGTTATCGGAAACTTTTTCGGGACCTTGCAAATGAAGTGGCAGGGGAAAAACTGGAGCAGCTGCTTTTGTACCAGAGTACAGAAGACGGACTGGCAGGCTGGAATGATGGGAAACGAATCGGCATCAACATTGGCAATCTCATCACAGGCAGCTTTTTAGAACTGGAACAAAAAAGTGACAGCCTGATCGGGATATTAGGACATGAATGCGGCCATGCCAGATTTACGGATTCTGTACTTCGGAAAGTCTATGTGCAGAACATGCTGGCAGGCGTCTGGTATCCGGATACACCAGAGCCGGAAAACGAGGACGAAGAAAAAGCCCTGAATGAGATGGATACCTGTCTGGCCGGGAAAAATCCAGTGGTGGTTCCCCTTCTGACAGAATGTGCGTCTTATATCAGCAACCTTTTAAATGATGTGTACATAGAGGAAAAGATGTGCAGCCTGTTTCCTGGAAGTATCAAAAAAGGAATTCTGATCAACCGGAGACGAAACGTGGAATGGATTCCCCCGTTAAAAGAACTGCTAGAGGGAAATTCAGATCCGGTTTCTGTTTTTTTAAAGGTACTTGTACAGTATGCCCTCCGGGGATATGCCAATTCCTGGAATATGGAAAGCTGTGAGATGCTGGATACCTTAAATGAGGTGAAGCAGTTTGTGGATCTGTCGGTGACAGCGGACAGTGACCTTATCCGTTACCAGGCCACCAACCAGATCCTGCTTAAGATGTGGAAGTATTTTCGGAATCTTTTGGAAGAACTGAAGCAGGAATGTCAGGAACCAGAAGAAAACGAGGAAGAACGACCACAGGAAGAAGAACCGCCGGAAGCAGAAATGCCTCAGGAAGAACCATCAGAAAAAGAGCCGCCAGAAGAGGACGAGCCACAAGAGGAACCGTCGCAGAAAGAACCACCGCAGGAAGAACCGGAAGAAGAAAAATCAGCAGGGGAAGAAAATTCTACAGAGGAAGATAGAAAAGAGGCATCCCAGGGAGAAGGAAAATCCGTGGGAGAAGATGAAGAGGAAGAAACAGAAGAATCCTCCACAGGAGAAAAGGAATCCAAAGAAGAGGAACCTGTAAAAGAAGGTGATACTTCTGGGGACAACAACCGGGAAGCTTCTAAGCAGACCGGGGATGAGGAGTCTCCAAATTCTTCAGAGGAGGAAAATAAATCAGAAACGGTATCTGAGAAAGCTTCTTCAGAAGAGAAATCTAAGGAAGCTGTAGGAGGAAAAGAAGATCCAAAAGATTTTTCTTCGGATTCCTCTGATGAGGATTTTCCGACAGATGCATCCGGAAATGGAAAGGATGAGGCGAAAACAGGGGAACAAAAAGAAGAGCTGACGGAAGAACAACTAAAAAAGCTGGAAGCAGCCATGGGGGAGTATCTAAAAGAACTGACCGAAGATCTTCCAAAATTTATTCAGGAATCGGAAGTGGATGAGACTGCCTTACCGGAACTTGAAAATGCCACTGTGGTCCAGGTTTCGAAAGAGGATAAGGAAGAAAGGGAAGGCGCAGATGAAAAATCCGACCTGATACTGCAAAAAATCCTTTTGGATTTAGTATCAGAAACCGTGGATCAGGACATGGGAGTAGAAGCCCAAACCCGTCTGCAGGAGGAACTGGACGGGATGGAATTTGAAGCAGCCCATAACATGGTAAAAAAAGAGGTCTTGTATAAGAATACCTTCACAGAAACAGAAAAAAGCTGGCTGTCTGCATATGAAGCTTCGGCAAGAAAGGTAGAAAAAAGGCTTCGGACCAGGCTTCTTCCAATCCTGGAAAACCAGAAGGAACGGACGGAACGTCGGATGTATCTTGGAAAAAAGCTGGATATGCGTGCCATTGCTGATCCAGGCGGTGCCGTATATAAGCGGATATTTCCCGGAAAGAAAACAGATGCGGTGGTCTGCGTGTTAGTGGACAATTCTGGCTCCATGATAGGCCATCGTATAGAAGCAGCCAAGGTAGCAGCCCTCACCTTATACGATTTTTGCAGACAAGCCGGAATCCCCATTCTGGTTTACGGACACCATACGGATGGTTACGAACATTGTGATCCAAGTGAGGAAACCGTTTATTTTCACAGTTATGCAGAATTCGAAGAAGACAGAAACGACCGTTTGCGGATCGTCACTATGGAAAACGATGGCAGTAACCGGGACGGGGCAGCCCTTCTATTTATGGCAAATAAGCTTTTAAAACGTCCGGAAAAACAAAAACTGTTATTCCTTATCAGCGACGGACTGCCAAATGCAACCCGTTATTTTGGAAGCTATGCCACAGCAGATTTAAAAAAGATCAAGGAAAAGCTCGGAAAGAAAGGAATTTTGTTTCAGGCTGCGGCGATTGGCTGGGATAAAGAAGCTATCCGGAAGATTTATGGAAATGCCTATCTTGATATATCAAGCTTAGAGCAGCTTCCCATCCGACTGACAAAGCAGCTGGCAAAATTACTTCGAAGAGTAAACTAAAAGGAGGAGCACGATGCAGCATAAAAAAAGAAAAAAGATTTATTCCGAACAGTTGTTACAGATCCATGAGGATTCAAAAAAGATACATCCGGGAAAGGAAATCTACGCAACCGGGTATGTGATCGAGCTGAAAAAAGATTGTTATTTTGCAGGCTTTCAGGATGGAAAAATTCTGTGCCGCTCATTTGAGTATGCCCGTTATTTTTCTAACACCCACAGTGCGGAACAGTTTGTAAAAGAATATCTTGGATATGCAGGATTAAGATGCAATCTTTGCAAGGTGGCCTGGGGGCTTGCCGTTCACGGATTAGAGCCCGGATGGAAGGAAAACCTGAAGCCCTATAAAAACCAGGGGCAGATCCTTCAGTTTTCGTCTTATCACGATGGCGTAAAATATCAAAAAGAAAACCATCTGGAACAGACAACCTATGTTCTGCCTCTTGTGGACAGGGAAAAAGAACTTTATATTGCAGCGTAACTTTTTGGGGGACAAGTCGTCCCCCTTAATTAATAGGAAGAAATAATTTTAAATGGAGGCAATAACATGACCGTAAGGAAAGCTGGAAAAGGAATCGTAAGAAGCGGAGGCGGAACTTACCAGATTGGATATACCGACCTGTATGGAATGGAACAGGAAACGGAACTTAGTGCATTCGGGATGAAGGATCTGGAAGAATTGTGGAGTTCCTTGTGTCCGGAATTTGAATGCCAAAAAAACAGTATCCGCTATATAGAAAGAGCATGAAGATAAAAACGCAGGGTTTTGTACCTACAGAAATGGAGTGAAAAATATGGGAATGTATCATAAAAATCACCTGGTGGGACCTGGTTTTAAAAGAATGGCAAAACGCCAGACTTCAAAAGGCATGAGAAGGGCAGCGAAAAAAAGCTGTCAGGAACATTTTGAGGACAGTATTACATTGACCAGAAAAAGCCATAACCTGCATGGGATTGATGCATTTAAGTTTAGTTGAAAAAGGAGAGGCAAAGAATGGAATGGAACATCTATAAAGACTGGCTGGATCCCGTCTTGTACCGGCAGATGGTATCCATGATCTATCAGCTGTCCTCAAATGCGGACAAAGAAGCATTTTTAAAACAGGAGAGAGAAAACAGCCTGTTTTATGGAATCTGTGAGCACAGCATGGAGGAAGAATATAATCTTCACTATCCCGGAGAAGTATTAGAGCGTATGAAAGAGCGGAGAACCATGACAAAACCGGTTTACCGGGCTCTTGGGCTTGCGCTTGCAGGGACATCCTGCATTCAGGAGACCTGTATGTTTAATGGTACCCAAAAAAGCGGCTTCTGGAAACAGTTTGGCAAGGTACTTGGAGAAAAGGATTTGTGTTACCTTGCAGTCCGGTGTCTGCTTGCAACAAAAGATCGCAAGCTCTGGGTGGATGCCCTGCACCAGTATCCATATGAAAAAGTGGAGGAAATGATCTTTATCCTTTCCGTTTTTCCAGAGTCGGATACGTTATGGCAGAAATTAAAGGGAAAGATCGCGGCCTGCTTTGGAAGGGAACGCAGGCTGTCTGTTTACGAAGACTGGCATTTTTATGCCTGGATTGCCATGAAATATGAGAAACGGCTGAAAAATGACCGGACCAAAGAAACTGCGGTGTTAAAACAGGTGATAAAACTTTCCCAGACAAATGCGGCGAATGCAAACGGGGCGTTGGAGGAACAGCTTATAAAAAATGGATATCAAAAAGAAGAGGTAATTTTTTTAAATGGCATATTGACAGGGGCACGAAGATACCTGAATCCGAACTCATTGACCGCGGAGAAGATTGCAGTAAGGGTATTGAAAACCTTTCTGCCAGGAGAAAAGATGTATCCGGATGTGGTGTATGAGTTATGTGAAACTCTTTTAAGAAAATACGACTGTTTTCCAGTGCGTCTTGGTGGACAGGAAAAAATCCAAAATTGTTTGTATGGAATGAAGGTGGAAAATGTCAGAACCTTCTTAACGCTGTTCCCTTTTCGGAAAAATGGGATGAAAGAGTGGCATTATATTAATTTAAACCAGGAAAAATGGCACTGCCTGGCTGCACAGCTTAAGGAGGAAGAGTTTGAAAAGTGCGTAAATGATACCCTGCGAAATGGGACATTTGAAAAACCAGAGCTGGAATCCTATCTTGCAGCCTATCAAAAGCTGACCGGACGGGAGTATGTGGAAATCTTCTGGAAGAAAATGGATTACGATCTTCGTCATGTCTTTCATCTGTTAAGCGAAAATGGGATCCTGGATGCCGTCGGTCTTATGAAACAATTTTTAAAGGGATACCGGGAAATGAGAAACAAAGAACCAGATCCAGATGCTTTTGAAACGGTTCCCTTTATGGGAGAGCCTGATACCAGGGAGGATCCAATCGGGGAGGCAGAAAAAGTATTTGGGGAGAAATGGGATAGCATGCTGTATTACCTGAAAGCAGATATGGAAGATATAAATACCATGACCAGTTTTTCCATGTTAAAGCTCGTCATTACCCAAATTGGAATAGAGGGAATCCCGGGAATTCTGGAACCATGGAGCATGATCCAGAGAACCTTTTCGTTGTATCCGTATGGAATTAGTCGTGGAGAATGCGAGATCTGCCGCCCGCTGTTGGAAAGAGGTGTACATCAGGAATTATTTATGTGGATCGAGGAACATCTGTTTTTAACAGATGTTGGAAACTACATCAGCTTTTTGAGGAGCATCCTGTTAAAAGACAGTACAGGACTTTGGATGGAACCAAAGGAAGCTATGCAGATGGCAAAAGAAATCCTTCCCTATCTGGAGGACAGTAGTGGGAAAGAAACGCTGCGAAGAAAATACATGTCAGAGGAAGAGCTGCGAAGCCTTGAAAGGGAAAAGGAGTGGAAACAGGTGCAGGAAACAAGGATGAGAAAGCTGGAAGAGGAAAAGAAAATCAAAAAGGAATTTAATCTTCTGCTTCGGAAAAATAAGGGGACAAATCAGCTTTTCGAACAGATCTATAACTTTTATTACTATGGAAGATATACGGAAAATTCCTTACGTGCCAGGATCATTCTTTCCTATATGCGGGATTATCTGGACAGAAGAGGAAAAATTGTAACCAGCAAAGAGGAAATAAAATATCTGTTGTTGCTGTTTCAGAACCTGTATAAAAATGAACAGATAGCGTTAGAGGGCATCAGGCAGATGATAGATTTGATGGAGGTTGCATAATGATAGAAGTGATAAAAAGACATTTAGCGGAACGAAATATGCTAAAAACGGCGGGCCTGTCTCTTTGTTACCTGGCAAAAAAGGGAGAAGAAAAATGTGTACGGGCAGCAGAAGCCATCATTCAAAATGAGGTTATGGATGTGATCCCGTCCTTGTGGGAACAGGTATGTTTGTACATGATGGAAGATCCGGAAACGATTACCTATCTTGGAAACCTGAAAAAAGAGGGATGTGAGCTGAATGCATACCGGTTCCAGCGGATCCTATTGGATGCAGGGATAGATAAAGTTTCAGATTTTTCCTATGAACAGGTAAAAGCCGTGTATTTTGATCCGCTGGTAACCGATGGAACCGCTTATTCTTATATGAAATATTATGGAGAGCAGAATGTAAGCAAAGAAGAAAAAGAACAGCTGGTAAAAAGCATTGCCATGTGTATGGATGTGCTGGACTTTGAGAAGGCAGGGGAAAAAGACCGTATGCTGCTTGTGAATCCGGTATTTTCTTCAGAGCTGCTGCTTGATCTATTGGAAAATGTAAACAACCTTAAAATTCTTCAAGATCAAGATCTGATGGAGCTTGTTAACACGCTTGCCGGGTATGAAGCTGAGATCCGGTCTCTAAATCAGAATCAGTTCGATCAGATGAAGGAAAGACCTGTTGAGATACTGGAAAAGTTAAGGATTGTGACCAGGTACATTGAAAAAGAGAATCTGACAGATGGATTAAACTTATGGCTGTGGAATGAAGCTCTGTATGAGGATTTGTGTAAACTGGAACGGGCATTTACAGATGGCGCGGATCCAGCCGAGGTATTTTCCAGCAAAGTGTCCTATGTGAATACCCTGTACCAGAATCCCGTATCAAAAATTTCCCTGTCCAGTCTAAGTGAAGAAAAGTCCGAGATTCTATTATATGCCATCACACAGAAAAAGAAGGCATTCTTAAATCTGATCAATGAGGAAGCGGAACTTTTTTATGATCTTCCAAATGCTTCCATGCTGTTAAAGAAAGAGGTGTACCAGGAGTATATAAACTTAAATACCCTTAATCGGAAGAATTTAAAAGATAGTGCGGATCTGATTTTATTGCGTGACAGATTTGAACTTTTGGCAAAACGGGAGCATACATTTGAAGAGTTAAAGCTTCTTTGTACTGCAAAAGAGGCGGTGATCCGTTTGTATGAACAGCTGACCTGCAAATGTGATGAAAGACTCCTGGTTCTTCGGGAACTGATAAAACGGGAGTGTGTGCCGTATTCCTTTTGGAAAGGACAGATAGAACCACTTGCAGCTGCGTTATCCCAAAAGCCGTTATCCAGATGGATCCGGGAGGACTTTTGGAACATTCCGGATTTAAGCTACGGAACGGCACTGTGGCTTCTTGTTTACCGGGAGCAGCTAAAAGGCATGGAAAAAGAGATCACCATGGAACAACAGGCCCTCTATCTGTTAAAAGATCTGGCACTGGTAAAAGAGTGTGATTCGTTAAGTGAATTAAAAGAAAAGCTGATCTTAGGGGATGTTTCCTGGGGGCTGCTAAAAGAAAAACTGTCGTTTTCAGAAGAATTTGTACAAAATAATGCTGCTCGGATTGGCAACTTTCTATTTGTAGGCGGGGCTGAGATCATGGAAACTTTTCTGGAACGGCAGCCCTCCAAAATCGAAGAGATCCGGAGGCTGGTGACAGCAGAGCTTCTTGGAAAATTTGACGAACTGAAATATCCATCCGGGGATCTCATGCGTGAGATTGATTTTGAGGTATCCGAAGAAGCGGAAAAAGAATGGAAAAAAGACAGGACTTTTACTAGAGGAAACCTGGTATTAAAAGAGGAAACCGGTCTTCTTCCAGTCATGCAGATTGGAGAGATTCCAAGCTATTCCTGCCTCTCCTACCGTTCAGGGTTAAACAGCGATTGCCTGCTGTCCTGTTTTGATTCGAATAAAAAGTTTTTCTTTATCCGAAAAAATGGACAGGTGGTATTTCGGGCGATGATAAGGCTGACCAAGGGATCCTACGTGGGTGACAGAATGCGAAAAAAGATCCAGTTTGCAGATCTGTCAGGAGCTGGGAAACCAAAAGAAGAGGAAGGGGAAGAACTGGTATTGTTCTTGGAGCGTTATTACGAGAAAAACCTGGCGTATGAGGAACAGGATCAGGCAGTATACCTTGCATTTGTGGCTGCAAAAGAAAAAGCCAAAAAGCTGGGAGCCAGGTTGGTTCTTAGCTGTTACTACCAGGATGATGTGAAAACAAAGGAATATATAAAGAGTAACTACTATTTATATATTTCCAAATCCAAAAACGGCAGCCAATACCTGGATAGCCTATACGGGGAAGCGTCAGTATCGGATTCCGGAGACTATAGCAGCAATATCTTTTTGCTGGAAAATAAAGAACAGGAGGTGGCTGCGTGAGCATTCAGGAACTAAGAAAAGAACAGGCAAGAAATTTAAGGTACAAGAAGCCCATTGCAAAAGGTCTGAACTGGCAGGATATTTGGGATGACCTGTATGAAATGTACGAAGGGTGTACCCTTGTGATCTGGTTCATGGATGATGATAAGGAAACTCTTTTAGAGTCTTTAAATGATGATGAATCCGAAGTTGAGGAATATAAAATTGCATTTTCTACCTTAGAAGCAGACTGTGACCAGCTGATGGCAGCTCTTCAGGAAGAGTGGATTCCCGAGTGCTTCAACCTGTTTTTTGTGGCTGCACAAGCCGGGGATTATCTTGGTTATGATATTTTTGAGCGTGATTATTTCGGAATCAACGGAGAAGAGGCCTGGGCGGAGGATGTGGCAAAAGAAAAGCTCATGCGTCTTACCAAAGAGGAACTGATCGCATCAGTACGCCAGTGCTTTAATGTTTATCGCTCCTACGTCGGGCTTCGGTACCGGTATGACAATCTGACTGCAGCCATGAATTTTATAAAGGGAGAGCACACAGACTATCTGGGAATCGTAAAGCGAATTGAAGATTTATATGAAGGAGCTTGTAAGGAAAAGGGAGCTTATGCGAAGGATACAAAAGCCTGGCGTGACTTTGACAGCTTTGCAAAAAAAGTTCCAAATGAAGTGTGGATCGTATAAAAGGAAAAGTGGGGAAGTGTGTATGGCAAAGGCATTATATGATTTATGTAGAAAGGACGGAACGGTGATGGTTTATTCCATCACCGGACCGGAAGTGGCAGCAGCAATCGGCTGTAAGCTGCAGGATGTTTATAATTCTGCGTGTTATGGACAATTGATCCAGCATACCTATTATGCGGAAGTGATTGACCGTCCGCTTAGCAGGCGAAAGGATATTACCCTCTTAACGGAATATGATCGTGTCCGCAAGGAATTTCTAAAGAGACACAAAAACAGAAGAAAATTGTTTGTTGAATAGGAGAAAGTAAGGGGCTGGAAACAGTCCCTTACAAAAATACTGAGAATTGTGACGTGAAGTGTGTTGTTGGGAATGGCAACTCTTTTGGAAAATCGATCGGGTATTTTATGCATTGGTTTTGACAAAAAATATATTTTACAGTACTGTGATAGAAAAAGGAGTATTGGAAATGAAGCTACAGGATAGATTGGAACAATATTTAGAATATTGCATTTACAGAAAAGAACTGGACTCAAAAACGGTAAAAGCGTACCGGATCGACTTGAATCAGTTCTTTTCTTTTGTATGCTGTGATGCGCCAGAAAAAGAAACGATTGAGTGGTATATTACGGAGCTGCATAAAAAATATAAGCAGAAAACGGTGAAAAGAAAAATTGCATCGGTAAAAGCCTTTTATAGTTACCTGGAAGAAGAGGAACTGTTAGAACAGAATCCGTTTCGAAAAATAAAAGTTAAATTTAAAGAAACAGTAGTTCTGCCTCGGATTATCCCAAGAGATGAGATAGAGAAGCTCTTAAATTATATGTATACTTACCTGAATGGTCTTTCTGGCATGGGATATAAATATGGTTTGCGTGATGTAGCAGTTGTAGAGCTGTTTTTTGCCACTGGAGCCAGAGTATATGAAATATCAAATATTCGAAATGAGAGTATGGATTTGAATTCTGGGCGTATACGAATTATGGGAAAGGGAGGAAAAGAACGGTATATCCAAATCAGCAATAAAACAGTTTTAGAAATTCTGCGGAAATACTATGTAGAAAATGAGAGGGAAATAAAGAAGTGTGGATATTTTTTTGTGAATAATAGAGGAAACAGATACACAGAACAATCTATTCGTTTTATGTTAAAGAAATACACGAAGAATGCTGGGATTGAAACAAAAATTACACCCCACATGTTCCGACATTCCTTTGCTACATATTTGATTGAGGAAGGCGTAGACGTGAGCTGTGTGCAGCAGATTTTGGGGCATTCCTCAATAAAAACAACTCAGATCTATATTCACGTAGCAGCCAAAAAGCAAGCGGATATTTTGCGAGAACGACATCCGAGAAATAATATGAAAATTATGGATGCTGCGTGATATTAATATTTAGAATATTGGAGCAGTAGGCCAGCTGAAAGCAGGTGGCCTTTTTCATGTGCATAAATGTGAAATGCTGGAAATCATGTAATAGCATTTTTCAAAAAATAATTATATAGTATTAAAATATGGAAAATTTGTATGAAATTTGATATAATCTTTATAGATAATTCTTAATTATCTTAATAAATAAGACATTAGGAGGCAGTGAAATGATTTCACAAGAAAATTCGACAGGTAGACCATTGGCAGATGCAAAATGGTTAGAAAATCACCATCGTGCAAAACTACCTGAAAGAACTGCTTTTGCTAAGAAATTAGCAAAATTGAATCCGAAAAATATTGTTGACTTAGGCTGTGCAACTGGTTTATGGCTTGAGCTTTTGAATGATATACTCCCGTCCGATTGTGAATTTATCGGCATAGATAGTGATAAAGAATCTCTAAAATTAGCAACTGAACGAAGCAAATTATGGGACAGAAAAGTTAAATTTCTTCATTTAGATTTGGAAAAGGAAGTTGACAAAATACCTCCCAGTGATATAACTTTAGCCTTTAATATTTTTCCATATATTGACGATCTGGATTCCTTTATAAAGGCGTTATGGAATAGATCTCCACATGGAGTTCTTGCAGTACGGCAGTACGATGGTGCTTCAATTCGTTTTGGTCCAATGGATACAGCTATAAGACAAAAGATGGAGTTGGATTTAAGAATAGCAACTGAAAATAGTCAAAAATTTCACCATTATGATATGGACAGGACATTTTCAGCTTTGCATAAATCCAACTATAATAATTTTGAATATAGTTTCGAATTATTTGAACGAGTGAGTCCGTTTGATGAAAACTTTATTCCCTATTATCAAGGCACGCTCATCTGGACCATTCAGCATTTATCTGAAGTATCTGCAAATAATCTAAAAAAATGGATGGAAGCTGACGCGCTTATGAAAAATCGCTATTTTTATGAAGTTGATTTAGTTGCTCTACTGTCATAATCTTCGACCGCAACACGCCACAGACCTTTGTATTGCGCAGCAAACATATTAAGTATTTCAGTATCTCTAGATAGCAATACAACTGGGTCTTGTGGTATATCTCTAAAATCCCAGTTAAATAAAACTTCTTTAGTACCATCTTTATATGTCAGAATAACAAAACCGATTTGGGGTTCTGATTGTGCAATCAGTTTATATTGGTAATTGCCTTTATGCTTTTCAGATACTTGACTGTCTATTTTTTTGAATCGTTCAAGTGCGGATTTATCTCCAATATCTTTCCAAGTTAGACCTTGATTTACATTTTTGGCAATTTTAGCAAATGATTGTTGATAAGAAGTACCATCATATAAGCGTTCATTCGTTTGAATCTCTTCATCTTCGAAATTAAAAGAAGTATTTTGTACATAATCTAAAACAGGCAATCTATTAATAATATATTCCCAAGCGTATTTTGGGGTTCCCATTTTTGTTACATGTAAATAGTTTTTTACGGTTTCACAAATAAGTTCAGAATCCTCAGATACTTTTTGCACTTCATTGTGAGTAGTTATATTTTGCCCAATAATCAACACAATTATAGAAAGTAAAAATGCTGGCACAGCTGCTAATGATGATTGCGAAGTGTATTTTAATGGATCGATATAATAAGTTATTACAAAAGTTGCAATAGTCAAAACCGAATTAAATATCAACAGAATCAATTGTTTTGTTGATGAATTCATTTTTTTCATATGAGTCCTCTCTCGTATAATTATAGCAGATAATTAAGAATTATCCTGTATTCAGTTCCAAAATATAAAGTATTATGAATTTTGAGGAGAAGTAGACGAAAAACGATCAAAAAAGTCAGAAGGTGAATTATAAAAAAACAGCACAAATTTTCATTTCTCCATATAAACTACATAATATTGTCAGGGAAATCCTGGAGCAGCATAATGCCTGGTATGAAATGACGAATACAAAGGAGGGCGTTTTGTTCCAGTTTAAAATAGAAAACGGAACCTGCACTTTATAAAAAGCAGAATTTGATAAATTGTTTTATATTATCAGAAGAATACGGAAATTATAGGATAATCGGTTTGATAAAATGGTGGATAAGCCCCCGATAGTATGGATCTATATAACTATGCTGTCGGGGCTTTTGTAGTTGCGGATGTATATAAGACATTAAGATACAGATTATAAAATATTTTATCAGATATGCAAATGGTTATTTAGAATTACAGGATCTAAGTAGATTACGAAAAAATGAATCAATAGGTTAATCAAACAAGAAAGTGATTTTCATTTATATGTAAAAATTACTGAAAAGTAAATTAGAGATGTTATAAATATAATAAATTTTTAAAAAATCTTTTAGAATGATTGACAAAATTATAGATAAATGTTATGATTTTAACAACAAGAGAATAATTATGTGGTCGGCTCCTAAAGAGCCTGTTTAAGACAATCCAGTGGAATTCTGGAACTAGACCTTTGTGTTTACCTGTGTATAGCATTTTGTATCATGAGTGCTTAAGTCAGACCATACTACACGTAGCGAAGACTCCTATATCTATTTATAAGGGGACTTCGCTTTTGTTATCTAAATGTGATTTTTCACGGTCAAGATCTGAGTTATAGGCAGACCTTGATTTGGAGAATAAAGAAACAGGAAGGAGGGCCACAGGTCGGATTAGCAACAAAATGATAACTAAAAATTACAAAAAGAAAAATGGTTTTAAATTGAAAGGAGACAACACCATGAAAAAGAATTTTAAACGAGTATCCGCTATTATCTTAGCAGCAGCAATGTCAATGAGCTCAAGCGTAATCGCTTCCGCAGCAAAGATGAATATCTATGTTAGAGATTACGATCAGAAAGTAACAAATATTTATCAGGAAACTTCAACTACCCCAACAATTGTACTTGATACGAATCCTGGTGAGTCTATCTATGAAGCTATTGCAAAAGGAAAAGTAGCAAGCGATTCTAATAATGCGTTAACAGCAAGCATTAGTTCTGATTGGAATAAAGTAACCAATAAAGATGGCTCAATTGACTGGTATTTGATTTCTATGGGAATTAATAATCGTGCTAAGACATCGTTTGCTACAAAAACAAATGACAATAACTATTCAGATTTGGAATACGATGATGAAGGCAATATCATTCATGGCGTATGGAGCGGACATTCTTGGATGTGGCTGGAAGGTGGTATGGAAAGTATTAACAGTACAGCGTATCCGGAATATACAATGAGTGATGCTGTGTGCCCGGCAAGTGATTTTTCAATCATCTTAAGCTATGATCATTCTGAATTAAAATGGTAAGTAGGTGACAGTGAGAGATGAAACGTAAACAATTTTTTTTCATTCTTTCTACTTGCTTAGCCTTATCTGCATATAGTCCAGTAAGTGCAGCAGAAGCTACATTTAGTAGTTTTGAAGAAGATGAGACATTTGTATCAGAAGATGAGGACTCTTTTTGGGATGAAAATTATGATATTATAGATGATGAAAATGATGACTATAATTTCGTTGATTCTGAAGAATGTGGAGAGACTGAACAGGCTGAAATATTTGCTGATGAAGCTGATACAGGATATACAATAGTAAAAAATGGGGTACCAATCGAGTTTAAATATGATGGGACAACATTATATTTTAGGCTAACGGAGGGTGCAACAGAAGGAAAATTACCAGATTGGGGATCTGTTGCTGGAGCAATGTGGTGTCGTGGCAAGCTACAGACAAGTGCACAGAACGTAACGAAAATCGTTATCGGTGAAGGAATAACAGCTATTGGCAAGAATAATTTTTGCAAAGGCGGAAATAAGTTATTTGAAAACTTAACAGAGGTTGATGTGCCGTCAACACTTTCTGAAATCGGTTTCGGAGCATTTCAGAATGACACTAAATTAGTGAAGTTTGATTTTAATAATATAAAATCAATTGGTGATGTTGCGTTTGCTGGCACTGGATTTACTGACGTTACAATTCCTTTAGATGGTGTTATTCTTGGAAGCAATGCTTTTTATAATTGCAAGAATTTATCATCAGTTTCCATTGGTGATTCTGAATTATCAGATGGAATATTTTCAGATTGTAATTCTTTAGCTGATATTCATTATGCGAGTAAATTAGTGAATATTCCAGCAAATGCATTTCAAAGAACTGCACTATCCTCTTTTAATTTTGATGGAGTTGAATCTATCGGTAAAACAGCATTTCAAGGAACAAAATTAGAAACAATTAGTCTGCCAAATGTAAAAGATATTAGTTCTTATGCATTCTTAGGATCATCGGTGAAAAAGATTTCATTCGGCAATGCAGAAATAAATGTTGCTGAAGATGCATTCTCTAATTGTAATGATTTGACAGCAATTTGTTATGTTGGAAGCAGAGAACAGTGGAAAAATCTAGCAATCAGCGCATCAGTTTCTGAGAATGTTCAAATTCATTGCAAGGCAGATAGTGTAGAACCTAAAGTTGCTACTTGTACCGAAACAGGATTGAAAGAGGTTGGTGTTTGCGAAGTATGCGGTGATCATTATTCATATGCAGACGATGAAAACGTACTTCCTGTAGACACTGTGAATGGACACAACTGGTCAGAGGATTATGTGGTGGATCAGGAAGCAACCTGCACAGAGCCTGGCTCCAAGAGTAAACATTGTACAAGAGAAGGCTGCGATGCGAAAAATGATACCCAGGAAATTAAAGCTCTCGGACATGATTATGTTTCCAAAGTAACAAAAGAAGCAACCTGCACAGAGAAAGGAATTCTTACTAAGACTTGTAGCAGATGCAACGACGTTGTAACAGAGGAAATTCAGGCACTTGGTCATGATTTTGCGAAAGACTATACCGTAGATGTGAAAGCTACTTGCACAACTGACGGTAAGCAGAGCAAGCATTGCTCCAGATGTGATGCGAAAACAGATGAGCAGAAAATTCCAACACTTGGACATGATTTTACATCTAAAGTTACCAAGGAAGCTACTTGTACAGCTGATGGCGTGATTACCAAAACCTGCAGCAGATGTGATGCAACTGAAACAGAAGCAATCAAAGCAACTGGACATAAGTTTGGTGACTGGAAAGTAGCTGCTGACGCAACTGTTTTCGTACCAGAGCAGCAGGAGAGAATCTGCGAGACTTGTGGAGAAAAGGAGACAAAGACAGTAGGAACTGCTTTAAAAGCGACAGCCACTGTAAATGCTTCTACATTAAAACTGAAAATAAAGCAGTCCACATCGGGTCTTAAAGTTACTGGTCTTGCAAAGGGGGATTCCGTAAAGACATGGAAATCCACCAATACTAAGATCTTTACTGTAAAGGGAAGTGCAAACGGTACCTGCAAGCTTACAGCAAAGAAGGCTGGTACTGCAAAACTTCAGATCACTCTTGCAAGCGGCCTGAAAAAGACTGTAACTGTGAAAGTGCAGAAAGCTGCTGTAAAGACTACAAAGGTTACTGTAGCAAATACAAAAGTAACAGTTAAGAAGGGCAAAAAAGTTACCCTGAAACCAGTGGTAACTCCATTTACCTCCAAACAGAAGGTTACTTACACAAGTTCCAATAAGAAAGTGGCAACGGTTTCCACTAAGGGCGTTGTAACTGGAAAGAAAAAAGGAACAGCAAAGATCACAATTAAATCTGGTTCCAAATCAGTAAAAGTTACTGTTCGGGTAAAATAAGTATTAGGATCAAGGCTCTTCTTCCGTGAGGAAGGGGAGCCTTTTTTAGAAGGAGTGGCTGAAAAAAATGAAAAAAATAGGACTATGGAAAAAAATAGCCAGCTGGCTGCTTGTTTTTTTATTGGTACTGCAAATTCCAACCGACGTATTCGCAGAAGGTTGGATCAGTGAGAATGATATTTCTATATCTGTAGATTCTGTAGAGAATGAAGACGCTGATTATAATGAAGAGGAAGAAAACACTGATTTTTATAGTGATGAAAATATAGAAGAATCAGAAGGTGATAGTTTTACTGATTCAGAAGAGTTGTCAGAGGCAGATATTGCTTCCTTTAGTGATGAAACCAGTCTGTCTGAAGATACAGAGACACAGGAAATTCAGGTTACTGTGAGTGTAAGCAAAGACGGTAAATTTTTAAATGACAAAGACGGTAAGCCTATGGCTGGCCGTACCGTATTGCTTAGTGGCAAGGCGTCTTACACTATGGATGATGCCCTAAAACTAGCGCACGACTTATATTATCCAGGTGGTTCTGAAGCGGGATATGATTATCATGCAGATGATAGTGGTTTATATTATGGGCTTATTTACAAATTATGGGGAATTAATCGCGATGCTGTTCCGTTTATAAAATCGGTATTAAACAATGATAGCGCAAATTATCAAACTTCTTTAAATAGATTGATTCATGACGGTGATGATCTTTGTTTCTTTATTCAAAAACGAAAAAGTGTGGATTCTTATGCATATTTTACAAGGAAAACACAAACGGTTTTTGCAGGGCAGGATATAACGTTACAGCTGAAAGAAACAAGTGATGCACATATTTATAGTAATTGCCAAAGCGCATCTATTTATATTGACGGAGAAAAGGCAGAAGGTTTAATTACAGATGAACAGGGTAAAGTAACTATATCAGGATTGGAATCACGGGAGAAACCATATTTTATTACGGCAGAGAAAATGGAAGAAACTGCTGATGGTGATAGAGCTACTTTAATATCAGCAGCTTATTCCTATATAACAGTTATTCCAAATGAAAGTGTTAAACAATCTTGCATAGATACAGTAACACTTCATTTTGAGACGGAAGAAAAAGAAAAAGATATTGCTCTTAGTGTATTAGATGGAAGCCAGGCATTTATTGTTCCAGCGGAAATGACATATGTAAATACGCATACTAACAAAACCGATATGTATGTTAATGTAGGCATGAAAGATGTAGTGAGTGATGACTGTCATGTTTATGCTGTTTATACAAGTCCGCGAGATCAAGCGGAACATAGAGTAAGCTTAATCCAAAATAAATATGTATATTTAAGCCAGGCAATTTCTAAAGATGCTATATTGGATCAAGGAAAAGGATATAATTTGGCTATTCGATCAATACGGATAGAAGTAAGTAAGAATGGCAATGTTATTGATTCTTGCGATCTTGAAATTCGTTATCGTAATCATTTAAAAGAAATAAAAGTTATTGACCCAAAAAATCACGAAATCCCGTCCAATCTAGAAGATTCATTGGATAACCAAGAACTTATTGTCAATATGCCAGAGAATATTGAACATATTAATCTTGAACTAGAAGCATACGGATATAACTCTTCTCTTAAAGTAATGTTGGAGAAAGAGGAAATTAAACCGGATTATTTAGGCAAATACTGTATTGTACCAAATTGGGATAATAAAGAAGAGTATATAGCGACAATAGAAATTATTGAGGGTAGCGACGTATATTGTCAGGAAACAGCCAAATACTCTTTGATTATAAAAAAGAGTGGAATTGACTATACTCCAGATGTTACATTTAAAGAACCATTTACTAATATAAAAACATTACATTTGGGAGATACACCTTTAACGATAAGTGTGCAAGCGTCAGTGCCAGGCAATGGAGAGGGAAAATTTACTTATCAATGGTATTATTTACAGAGTACAGAGCGGTATTTTAGAGCATGGAATTATCCAAAAACAGCTTGTAAAATCATAGAAGGGGCTACAGAACCTACTTATACTGTAGATACAAATGAAGCTAGTTCAGAAAAATGTTATTGCTGTGAAGTTACTTATGAACTGAATGGAAAAAAATATAGTGAATGGAGTTCGTTTGGTCAGTATGAAGTACTTCCGGAAACTGTTTCTTCCCCTGTAATAACAAAGCAACCTGAAAGTATTATATATGTAAAAGGTAAGCCGATAACTTATCAGCTCAAAATAGAGACGGAAAAATCGCAATGGTTTACAGAAGACACTTTATATCAATGGTATAAAAACACTGAAAATAATTCCGAAAATGGAACTTTGATTCCAGGTGCTACAAAAGATTCTTATATACCACCAATTCCAGACGATGGCACGATGTACTATTACTGTAAAGTAAAAACAAAAAGACTGGAAAATTGGTTTGACTCGTTTTATAGTGAGGAAATCTGCTCTGATGTTGCAGCTATGACTGCAGTGGATGAACCACTTCCGTGGGAAGGAAATGGCACTGAGGAGTCTCCTTATCTAATTCAAAATCTGTCTGATCTGGAAGCTTTGCAAAAGAAAGTCAATGTAGATGGATTTGATTTTTATGGAAGCTATTTTTCTTTAAAAGAAGATATCAATCTTCCGTCAGACTGGAAACCAATTGGTACAATCCAACCTGGAAATACCAGCACAGGGAATGGAAAATATATTTGGCCATTTTCTGGCATCTTAAATGGCGAAGGTCACACGGTCACAGTCGCGACTAATGGAAAGCCGCTGTTCAATTATGTCCGTGATGCAGTGATTGAAAATCTCAATCTTTTGGGAGAACAGATTAATGGATATGGTCTGGTTGACCGTTATACGGTTGACTATGGTCCTGATGGTGTCTATAATACAGGATGTCCGGATGCAGTTACGATTCGGAATGTTACGTTAAAATCTGGCATGAGTACCAAAAAGGCAGGACTGATTGGAGGATATGCTTCCGGAGCCAACTCAATTGTAATTGAAAACTGCAAAGCAGAGAGTGGTGTCCTGATCGGATATACAGGTCAGGAATCCAGTATTGGAACTTTTGCTGGTACAATTAATGGAATTATTCGTAACTGTAGCAGTTCAGCAACTGTAAGAGGATTAAACAAAGCCGGAGGGTTAGCAGGTGCTAAAGGCCAATCTATGGGTTCCTGTACCATTGAAAACAGCAGCTTTACTGGAAGGGTAAACGCTACTGGCAAATGGGTAGGAGGAATCCTTGGAAGCGGCTATGAGGCAGATTCTGCTCCGAATACTCCGGTTGCTTCCGTGAAAAACTGTTATGTAGCAGGAACCATCAGTGGTGTATCAAACGTTGGCGGAATCTTTGGTGGGGAGCCAAGCTGCATGCAGTGCTGGGGAAATGGAAGCGGATCCGTTTCTAACAACTTCTTCTACGGGACTGTTTCTGGAAAATCAAATGTAGGGGCTATTGTCGGATATTTAAAGAGCTTCGATAAATTCCAGGGGATTTCAAACAACTATTATTTGGATTCCTGTGGGGCATCTCAGGGAATCGGTGAAGTAGAAAACATCCTGACCGTAGAAAATGATTCCAAATATGGAATCGACTACGAGTTTAACCAGAGCGATTACTGCTTTGCAAAAACCGCCGGGGAATTCGCCGATGGCACCGTAAAGGATGGATTAAACAGCGGCAATTACCATAACTGGGAGCAGGGAGAGCGTTATCCGGTTTATGGAGCTGGCGCTTACCCGACAGGACTTACCCTTACCGGAGATTACAAAACAGAGTATTACATCGGAGAAGAATTGGATCTTTCCGGCGGTATCTTTACCGTTACCTGGAGTGATGGAAGCAAGACCAATCCATCTTTTGAAGAGATTACAGTGATCGGTTATGATCCCCAGACCAGGGGTAGCCAGATGCTTCAGTTAAAGTATGGGGCTGTTGAAACAACTATTACGGTGAAGGTTTTGGTAAAAGCAGAGAAGATCACCGTTTCCTTTAAGCTCCTTGGAGATAAGGCCCATGACAGTGATTCGGACGGTGAGGTGCATACCTTAAAGGCAGGAAACCTGGAGACCTGGATCCAGGAGACCAGTGTAGATACTGACAGCAACGCAACGGTACTGGATGTACTGGAAAAAGTGCTTGCAGACAATCAGCTTGAATACAGCAATCCCAAAGGCAACTATATTGATTTTATCACCAAAGATGGGGAAAAGCTTGGAGAGTTCACCAATGGAAAGAATTCCGGCTGGATGTACACCTTAAACGGAATCCATTCCGATCTTGGTGTCAGTGAGCAGTTTTTAACAGATGGAGATGAAATTGTCTTCCATTATACCGATGATTACAAACAGGAGCACGACCATAAGTGGGTGGAAGGCTGGACTTCCGACGCAGAAGGCCATTGGCATGAATGCAAATCTGATTATGGAACCTGTGATATTACCGATAATACGAAAAAGGGCGGTTATCAGAATCATACCTACGGAGATGGAAAGGTAGTAACCGCAGCCACCTGTAAGTCAGAAGGCCAGATGGAATATACCTGTCTGGTGTGTGGCTATACAAAGACAGAAGTTATTCCAAAAACCAGTCAGCATTCTTATGATACTGGAACCATCACTAAAAAGGCCACCTACACCGCTGCCGGGGAGAAGGTTTATACCTGTACTGTATGCGGGGCAACCAAGACGGAAGTGATCCCGATGCTTACTCACGCCCATAACTTCACCTGGACGGTCATTTCCAAAGCGACTGTTTTTTCACCAGAGAAACAGGAGGGAATCTGCTCCATCTGCGGTGCGAAACAGAGCCGTGATAACGGAAGCAAGCTCGTCGCAACCATGAAGTTAAATGTAACCTCCATCAAGCTTCAGAAGAAGCAGACTACAACGAAAGTAAAGGTTACTGGTCTTGCAAATGGCGATTCCGTGAAGTCCTGGACTTCCAGCAACAAGAAGATTGTGACCGTGGATAAAAACGGCAAGATCAAGGCTGGTAAGAAAACTGGAAGCGCGAAGATTACCATCACCTTAAAGAGTGGCAAAAAAGCAACCCTGAAGGTGAAAGTACAAAGCGCGAAAGTAAAAACGACTAAGATTACCGGATTAAAGACGAAGCTCACCCTGAAAAAGGGCAAAAGCCTTACCTTAAAGCCTGTGGTTGCGCCAATCACCTCCCAGGAGAAGGTGACCTACACCACTTCAAATAAGAAAGTGGCAACCGTTACGAAAAAGGGTGTGATAAAAGCCAAGAAAAAAGGTACCGCAACGGTCACAGTGAAATCTGGAAAGGTTACAAAGAAAATAAAAGTAACAGTGAAATAGCAATCGGAACATCCACCAATGCCGGACAGAGATTATCTGGTGTTGGTGGATCTTTTTATAGGAAAACACAGAGTTCATCCTCACATTGGAATTGCCGCAAAGAAAAAAATGTCTTAAAATATGGGAAAATGTAAAGTTTTGTTATTGCATGAATATAATAGAAATGCAAACACATTATCACTTTTTTATACTGCTAGGTTATGAATTTAATTTGTGCGGAGGGAAAAGAAGCCGCTCATATATTTTGGGTAGAGAAAGAGAGGAAATTTACATGGAACCAGAAAAGATGGTTTGGGATTTTAAAACTAAAATCATAAATGAAGCCAGTGAGAGTAAATGTCCGGAAAAACTGCTTAGTAGGCGTTCTCTAATAACTGCTTTTTGGCGATTTGCAAGAACGTGGGGAAAAGAAGAAACCGAATACTATTTAAGACAATACGAAGAAAAAAGCAAACATGATAGAACATTAAAAAGGAGTGATTATACATATTACTTTGTTTTACATTTTGAACATAATAGTGATGTGGCAAAAGAATATCTGAAGCTGAAAGCGGCTAAGGAAATGAATGAAAGAACGTTACAGGATAATCAAAGAAAATTCGAGGAAAAATTACAACAAATAGGTGGAAATAGAGAGCAGAAGAAAGATAATAAAACTGTATATTTAAAGAACAGAAATAAAGACAAATTAAAAGCTCTGAAGGAAAAAGATAACAGATTTTTAATAAAAGCAGCATGGGAAAATTGTGATGTTTTATGTTGGCCCTCATTTTTTAAATTTCTGTTTCCGATATATATGGCTTGGGAGGAAAATTCACTTATGGACGAAGTGGACAAGATTCTTTTATCGGAACTGCCGGGAAGGGAATTTGAAAACAGGCTGTTGTTGAAAGAAGAACATGCAGATGAATATGCAAGAGCTTTAATGAACGATGTTATGAATTTACATATTGCAGAAAATGTTTTGAAAATTGTTAGGGAAAATATATATGTAAACGATAGATGGAAAATTATATCTACAGCAATTGAATTATTCAAAAAAGGTGAATATTTTCTTTTTGTGTATTTGATTACCCCACAAATTGAAGGACTTTTTAAAGTTTTATTGAGATCTGTACTAAAAGATAATTCAAAGAAAACTGATTTAAACAATATAGTAAAAGAGATAAATAAGAAAAAGGAACTGTGGGAATATGCTTATTTCGCATATGATTTTCCACAGATTAGAAATCATATTGCACATGGAGACATAATCGAAGTGGATACAAAGCTCGCCTGTGAGATCCTGATGGACCTTAACTGGGTTTTGAAAGTAATTGATTCAGAGGAACAGGACTACAAGAAATTTATGGCGTTTTTAAATGATGTCAGTACAGCTGAGTTGGAAACTCTGGCAAGTAGATTAAATTATTACTTCAGTTTCCTAAATAATGAAGAATATTGTGGCTTGCTTGAACGATATTTAAAAGGTGAGTTTGATGATGTTATTCAATGGTACCAGCTTTCTGACAAAGATTGTGAATTTAAGAAAATCATTCAATCGGATGAATTTTATCAATCCATATGGAACGAGGATCCTCTGTTTACTACGACTGTTGAGAAAGTACAGGTACTGGACGGATCTGTAAAAGATATAACGGTAAATCATTATTCGGAGTCTTTACAGTATGAAGGAATGGTACAGTTATTATATAGGCTTTTGAATGAGAGGGGTAAAAGCCATAAATATAAGCCCGTTCCGTTGAACTGGTATGAAAAATACAGTGCGTTTGTTAAGCAGGCGAATGAGGCAAAACACGATACTTTGAAAAAAGTCGGAATTGATCCGGATGCAATAGAAGCAGAAGTTGACAAATTAATGGAGCAGAAGCCAAAAGATTAAATCTACTTAGTGTCTGTGTAAGCGTGTGTGTTTGTAGGGAAACAGGATTAAGGCATAAAATTAACTTCCGTTGGTGGCTGATCGTTCCTTTGATTCCAGATGACAGTCCCCAAAAACAATGCTACAATACCTGTAGAGAAAGAATAAAAAGAAAGGAAAGCGTATGAATCCAAAACGAAAAAAGTGGTTGACCTTGTTATTAAGTCTGTTACTGCTTCTATGTGGCAGCGTGTTTACTGGCTGTGGGGGAGAGTCCTCTTCCGGGGAGACTGCGACCTGTACGATCGAGATCTCCTGTGAGACGATCCTGGATCACATGGAGGAGTTAAAGGAAACCAAAAAAGAGTTTGTCCCGAAGGATGGACAGATCCTAAAAAAGACAACGGTCTCATTTACCACAGGGGAGAGTGTCTTTGATATTTTAAAAACTATCTGTGGGGAAAAGGGGATTCAGATTTCTTCGAAATACACCCCATTATATAACAGCTACTATGTGGAAGGAATCAACCAGCTCTATGAGCTGGACTGCGGAAAAAATTCTGGCTGGATGTATAGTGTCAATGGGACATTTCCAAATTATGGGGCATCTGCGTACAAGCCAAAAGACGGGGATGTGATCTTGTGGGTGTACACCTGCGACCTTGGAAACGATGTGGGAAATCCCTATCAGGGAGACGAAAAATAGCCGGGTAAGCCCAACCGGTTCTAAACCACTGATCCTGCAAAAAGATTCATAGATTGCCAAAATTTGACAGATGCCATTTCAAATGCTATAATACTAATATTTGATATAGGTAGAAATATCAGAGAACGAAAAATCAAATAACCAGACATGGTTCAGCCAGATAAGGCTGATTTAGGAAAATTCGGTGCGATTCCGGAACCATAATCACTGTATGAAATCAGCGGTACATAACAGCGCATTTTAAGTCAGCATATTCCACTTGTCGTAAAGGACGGAGGCTCATCGAAGTAATGGGGCTCTGTTTTTGTTACCCTAAAAAGCGGAGGAAAGAAAAGAATGCGTGTTTATAAAGATGAAGAAATGCGCTGGAGTATGTTGCGGTATGACAGCCGGACATTTACAGCACAGCAGGCAAAAATGTTAAAGGGGGATGTTACAAGGAAGGAGATCCCGGAAAAATATATCTACATTGACGATGGCTGTTTTCGGGCAGATGGACGGATGCGGGAAGTCATTCTCCCGCCAAATTGTAAGATCATTGGACGGGAAGCCTTTTTCCAGTGCCAGATCCGAAAGGAAGTTGTTCTTCCTAAGACAATGAAGGAAATTAAACGGCGGGCGTTTTCAGAAAATCACAGCCTGCGTGCAGTCCATTTTCCAGCGTCTTTAAAAACCTTAGGACCAAAAGCTTACCGTGATTGTACCAATCTATTAAGAGCCGTGTTTGCAAAAGACTCAGAGTGCCGGGAAATTCAGGAGGGAGCATTTGATTCCTGTTCCAAGCTAAAAAGACTGGTGCTGCCAGACCACGTTGAAGTGATTGGAAGTAAAGCGTTCTTTCGGTGCAAGGAGTTAAAAAAGGTAATTTTCCCAGATACCTTGAAGGTAATCGAGGCAGAGGCGTTTCGGTTTACAGGCCTTGAGGAATTAAACCTTCCGGAAGGTTTAGTAGAACTTGGCGATAGTGCCTTTTTCAAATGCAACAACTTAAAACATGTTGTGATCCCGGAGAGTGTGGATGTGATCGAACGCTGGGTATTCCATGGCTGCAACCGGCTGGAAAGTGTGGAAATCCGTCACGATCCGGAGTATGTCGGTCCGTGGATCGTTAATAAGAGCTGTACCATTCGCTGTTATAAAGGCAGCAAGATGGATGCCTATTGTGATGAGTATGAACTGAAGAGGGAGTATATCGGTGCCGAAAGCGTTGTCAATGAATAAAGAAAAAAACAACAGAACGTGTGCAAACCTTACGGTAATGGATACCTTTTCTGCCTGTCATCCTTTTTTGAATTTTTTCTATTTTACAGTGGTACTTTTTTTTACCATGTTCAATCAACACCCGGTGTTCATCGGGATCTCTTATATTGGAGCATTTTCCTATTCGTTTTTATTAAACGGATGGGAAAAGACTCTGAAACAAAGCTTTCTTCTTACTCTGCCAGGTCTTCTCATTGTGGCACTATTAAATCCCATGTTTAATCATTACGGGGTTACCATGCTGTATTATGTAAAAAGCAGCGGCAACTGGATCACCCTGGAAGCACTTGTGTACGGTGTGGTGCTTGGCGCTGTGATGTTCGTAGTCATCCAGTGGTTTTCTTGTTACAATAAAGTGATGACAACGGATAAATTTATCTATCTGTTTGGGCGGATCATTCCGGCGCTTTCCCTGATCTTATCCATGGCGCTTCGGTTTGTGCCAAGGTTTACTGCACAGTTAAAAGTAATCCGAAGCGGGCAGAAAGCCATGGGACGGGATGTATCAGAAGGAAGCCTTTTTGCGCGTATCCGCCATGGGCTTAACATGCTCTCCATCCTGGTTACCTGGGCGCTGGAAAACGCCATTGAGACCTCTGATTCCATGCGAAGCAGGGGATATGGTCTGAAGGGAAGGACTGCGTTTTCCATTTACCATTTTACAAGAAAAGATAAGTATGTCCTGGGAATGATGATCGGACTGTCTGCTATATTTACAGGGGGCTGTATCAAAGGGGCTGCCTATGCAAGTTATGATCCAAGGATCCTGTTAGCTGGCTTTACCATCCAGGGATACGCGGCACCAGTGGCGGTTTCTCCGTTACTTGCGATGCTTACCTATCTTTGTTTTGCAGCTTTTTGTTTCCTTCCGGTGCTGTTGGATGTGACGGAAACCATCCGCTTTTCTTATAGCCGGAGAAAAGAAACGGCAGACCTTGAAATGACGTATCAAAAAATTTACCAGACTCTGGAACAGGAAGGAACAGACAGATGAATCTTGTAGAAATAAAGGATTTCGGGTTTTCCTATCCGGAAAGTTCCAGAAAAGTTCTGGAACATGTAAACCTGAATATAAAAGAAGGAACCTTAAATGTTATCATGGGAAGGAGCGGTTGTGGAAAAAGCACCCTGCTTCGCCAGTTAAAAAGCGTGCTTGCACCAGCTGGAGAAAAAGAGGGGGAGATCCTCTACCGGAATATTCCGCTTAGGGATACCGACCACCGCACCCAGAGCCAGGAAATCGGGTTTGTGATGCAAAATCCGGACAACCAGATCGTGACCGATAAGTTGTGGCATGAGCTGGCGTTTGGACTGGAAAGCCTTGGGTATGACAATGCCACCATCCGCCTTCGGGTGGCAGAGATGGCAAGTTATTTTGGCATTCAGAAGTGGTTTTATAAAAATGTATCGGAATTGTCAGGCGGACAAAAACAGCTTTTGAACCTGGCTTCCGTGATGGCCATGCACCCATCCTTACTGATCCTGGACGAGCCAACCTCCCAGCTGGATCCCATTGCAGCCTCCGATTTTTTGGAGACCGTGAAGAAGATTAATCGTGATATTGGGACTACTGTACTGCTCACCGAACACCGCCTGCAGGATATCATTCCGTATGCCGACCAGGTGTTTGTCATGGATGAGGGTACCCTGTTTATGGAAGGGACACCCCGGGAGATTGGAACCAAATTAAAGGAACAGCACCACGGCATGTTTTTATCCATGCCAGTTCCCATGCAGATCTATGCAGGGACAGACAGCGCCCTTACCTGTCCCCTTACCGTAAGTGAGGGCAGGCAGTGGATCCGGGAATATATAAAAGAAAAAGGAATAAAAAAAGAGAAAATCCAGCAGGCAAACCAAAGGCTGGAAAAACAAGGGGAGAAAAACGAAAACGAAACGGCAGGTTTTTTCGGGCATATAAAGCGCCAGAAAGAAAATACGCCCCCAGCCATCCAGATGAAGGATGTCTGGTTCCGATATGAAAAGGACAGCCCCGATGTCATTCAGGATCTGTCCCTGGAAGTAAAAAAAGGAGAATTCTATGCCCTGGTAGGGGGAAACGGAACCGGAAAGAGTACCACCTTATCCTTACTTGGACGAGTACACCAGCCGTATAGCGGCAGAATCTACCTGGATGGAAAAGATCTTCGTTCTTTTTCCGACCAGGAGTTATACTGTGGGTATCTAGGCGTTATGCCGCAGAATCCCCAGAGCATCTTTTTAAAAAAGACCGTACTAGAAGACCTCTATAGCGTGATCGGCGGAAGAAAAGAGAAGCCGTCTAACGAGTACCCCATTTCCATGAAAAAGGAAAAAGCCATTGAGGGGATTGTAAGCCTTACCCATTTGGAGGGACTGCTTGAACGCCATCCCTATGATTTAAGCGGCGGGGAACAGCAGCGGCTTGCCCTTGCAAAAGTGCTTCTTCTTCGCCCGAAGATCCTTCTTATGGATGAACCGACCAAGGGAATGGATGCGGAATATAAAGAAGAGCTTGGGAGCATCTTAAAGAAGCTGCAATCCCATGGAATGACGATTTTTATGATTTCCCATGACGTGGAATTTGTAGCCGAGTATGCGGACACGACTGGCCTGTTTTTTGAGGGAAATGTGGTGACAAGTAAAAAGACAAGAGATTTTTTCGCTGGAAATAACTTTTATACCACTGCTGCAAACCGTATGGCAAGAGGGCTGTTTCCAGAGGCAGTTACCGGAAAGGATGTGGTGTCATGCTTGACGAATCCCAGTTAGATAAATTTCTGGATGAATTCTTTGGGGAAGAAGAATCAGCTTCGGGTGCTGCATGTTTAAAGAACTCTGAAAAACAAAATCCTTTCCATCGAAAAGAAGTTCCTTCTGAAGAACTGGAAGAATACACCCTTCCGTCCGACGGAATAATTATCCGCCAGATGGAACGCCAGGGAAAGGTAAGCCGCCGCACCTGGTTTGCATTTGCGGTCATGCTGATCGTGGTACCGATCCTTCTATTCTTCTCTGTGAAGATATGGGGAGGGCGAAAATACCTGCTCTGCAGCCTGATCGTGGTAGTGGCTGCCATGCTTCCCTTTTTTATGATGTTTGAGGGCAGGAAGCCAAAGGCAAGGGAGATCATGGTGATTTCGGTATTAGCTGCCATTGGCGTAGCAGGACGCGCCGCCTTTTTCATGGTGCCAAGCTTCAAGCCTGTGGCTGCTATCGTGATCTTAACCGGGATTTCCTTTGGCGGGGAGGCTGGATTTTTAGTTGGCAGTCTTACCATGCTGATCTCCAACATGTTTATGGGGCAGGGCCCCTGGACACCCTGGCAGATGTTTGCCTTTGGTATGATCGGATTTCTGGCAGGAATCCTGTACCAGAAGGGGATTTTAAAAGCCAGGAAGTTCGATCTTTGTATCTATGGATTTTTGAGCGTGTTTTTAATTTATGGCGGTATTATGAATCCTGCCAGCATCCTGATGTCCTACGGGTACATTACAAAAAGCAGCCTGATCGCTTATTACATTTCAGGTGCGCCTGTGGATCTGGTACATGCAGCCTCCACCGTGATCTTCCTGTGGTTGCTTAGCCGCCCGCTTCTGGAAAAGCTGGAGCGGATCAAGGTGAAATATGGGCTGATACAGGAATCAGAGAACCGGTAATAGAAAATAGATGTAAGTGGAATTTGATTTTTAAAAGAAGGAGAAACGAAAAATGTTAAATCCCAAAATGAAAAGGAAGGAATGCTATCTTGCCGGAATACTGGCGGCGGCAGCTGCCAGCAGCCTGTTATCCGGGTGTGGAGGCGGTACTCCGTCCTTAGAGGAAGCATTAAAGAAAACTGCTTCCTATGAACAGACAAGTATTCCCTCCCCAGCTTCCGATTCCCTCGGCGGTGAGTGGACGGTGATCGCACTGGCGCGCTCCGGGGAAGAGGCAATAGATGGTTATTACGAAAAATACAGGGCAAACTTAGAAAAGCGTGTCAAGGAACAGGAAGGGGTATTAAGTGAAAACCGCTATACCGAGTATGCAAGGGCTGTCCTGGCTTGTAAGGCCATCGGGATCGATCCTTCCGATATTGGCGGGTATGACCTTGGAAAGCCTCTGGAAGATTTTGAGACTGTAACCGCACAGGGATTAAATGGAGCCGTGTATGCCCTTCTTGCCTTAAATGCAGACCGCTCGGATATAGACGGGGAACTGGAACAAAAGTATCTGACCTACATTGTGCAGCAGGAAAAGCCATCCGGCGGCTTTTCCTTAGATGACAGTTCTGATACCGCAGATGTGGATCTGACTGCCATGACCTTACAGTGTTTAGAGCCCTATGCCACAGAGGAAGAAATCAGTGCCATCATTGACAGGGGCGTGGAATTTTTAGCAGATGCGCAGGCAGAGGATGGCGGTTATGAGGCGTATGGGGATAAAAGCTCTGAGTCCGTTTCCCAGGTAATCCTTGCGCTTAGCACGTATGGGATCGACTGCAACAAGGATGCACGTTTCCAGAAAAAGGAAAAAGGGCTTTACGACAACCTGATGGAGTATTATAAAAAAGATGGAAGCTTTTCCCATTTATTAGACGGGGACAGCGATCCCATGGCTACCGACCAGGCGTTTTGTGCAATGGCGGCATACAGCCGGTTTTTAAATGGCAAAACCAGTTTTTATGATATGAGCGATACCAATTGACACATAAGAAAAAGAACCTGGATCAGCCAGTAAAAAGGGCAGGAGGAAAGAAATGGCAGATAAGATCACACAGCTTCAGAAGGAGCTTGGAACCATTATAAAAGGAAAAAAAGAAGTTACGGATAAGATTATCATGGCAGTGCTGGCAAGAGGACATGTGCTTTTGGAAGACGTTCCTGGTGTTGGAAAGACAACCACAGCTTTGGCACTTTGCCGTCTTATGGGAATGGATTTTAACCGGATCCAGTTTACGCCGGATGTAGTTCCTTCCGATGTAACCGGATTTACCATGTACGAAAAACAGACGGGCAGATTCATCTACCGCCCAGGCGCGGTGATGTGCAACATGCTTCTGGCGGACGAGATCAACCGTACCTCCAGCAAAACCCAGGCAGCCCTTCTGGAAGTCATGGAAGAGGGAAAGGTAACGGTAGATAACGAGACACATCCGGTTCCGCAGCCCTTTGTAGTCATTGCTACAGAGAACCCTACCGGCTCTTCCGGAACCCAGATGCTGCCGGAATCCCAGTTAGACCGATTTATGATAAGCCTTTCCATGGGCTACCCGGATCACGAAAACCTGGTAGAGCTGCTTCGGGACCGGCAGACAAAAAATCCGTTGGAGAACGCGAAAGCAGTTATTACCAAAGAAGAAGTTGTTATGCTTCAGGATCAGGTACAAAAAGTATATATGGCAGATTCCATCCTGAACTATATTGCAACCCTTGCAGAGGCAACCAGAAACCATCCGATGATCACACTTGGTCTTAGCCCCCGTGGAACCCTGGCTTTATGCCGTATGACAAAGGCGGCAGCCTTCATGGAAGAACGGGATTATGTGATTCCGGAAGATGTAAAAAGAGTATTCACAGATGTAACCGCACACCGCATGATCCTAGATTCCAGGGCGAGATACCAGGAGCAGAGTGCGAAGGACATTCTGGAAGAAATTTTAAAAGATACACCGGCGCCGAAGGTAGAGGGAGCATGAAAAACAGGATTTTACTACTTATATGGTTTATACTGCTTGCCCTGGCTGCGGTTTTTACCGGAGTCTGGGTATATGCCGTCCTTTTGCTTTTGTCCGCCCTTGCGGTAGTGGCGTTTTTGCTGCTTGGTTTCTTTTGCGGAAAAAAGATCACTATGAAGCTAAAGCTCCCCAAAGCTGCGGAACAGGATGGGATCTGGAAAGGAAAGCTTCAGATTGCAAATGAGTCTGTCCTTCCGGTATTTCTTGGAAAAGGCAGCCTGCATCTGGAAAATCATTTTACTGGGGAGCAGATGGAGCTTCCGTTTTCGTTTTCCCTTAAAGGAAGAGGGAAAAAAGCCATTGACTTCCAGGGAAAAAGCCAGTGGTGCGGCAGTATTTACGCCACCTTACACACCTGGCGCTCCTATGATTTCTTTGGTCTGGCAGGGCAAAAGAGGAAGGCGGGGCTGTCCGCTTGTACGGTGGTGATGCCCTGTGAGCAAAAGGAAGATTTTCAGTTTCTCACAAAAGAGGGCTTTGACATGGAGAGCTTCCGCTATTCGGGAGCCCGTCCTGGGGATGATCCGGGGGAGACCTTTGATATCCGGGAATACCAGGAGGGGGACAGCATTCGTCAGATCCACTGGAAGTTGACCGGCAAGTTAGATAAAATGATGATCCGCCAGAGAAGTTTCCCGGTGGATGATACGGTCCTGATCCTGGCAGAGCCCTATTTAAAGGAAAAAGCTCCAGCCGTAGCACAGACGCTTGGTGAAGTGTTTGCCGCAGTTTTAAATAGTTTTATGGAACAGGGCATTTCCTGTCAGGCAGGCGTGTTTGACCACAGCACCGGACATTTTTACATTGAAAAAATACGCATCCGCGAGGATTATGAAAATATTCTCTATTTATTCCTCCGCCACGGAGGCGAGGGGGAAAAGCCCTGCACCATCACAGAATATCTTCACACTCCGGGACAACAAAGATTTGCAAATTATATTTATATTACGGGCGCACCAGAGGAAGAAGACCTTAGAAGGCTTCGAACCCGGGGCGAGGTAACCGTTGTAAGCTGTGGAACCACAGCAGATAAAGGAGAAACCATCACATGGAAGTATGGATCACAAGACAAGAAGAAAAACATAGAAGATACCTGCCCGGTATCCTGCTGGAAAGTTTCCTGATTTTTCTGGTAAATGGCGTTGGTACCTTTGCGCTTTTGCATACCCTGATTCCGTCTGTGAATGGGATTCCTTTTTTGGTGAGCGTCACTGTGACCGCCCTTCTCTGTGCCGTTCTTTTCAGGCTTCGGGAACATTTGGTTGCTGCGGTTTTCTCGTTAAGTGCAGCTGCCGGGATCTGCCTGTTTGCGTTCTCTGGCATGCTTTTAAACGGATTTCTTTCACTCTGGAACCAGCTTGCAGAAGTTCTTGGGAAAAAAGCAGGGATCTACCTTACCATCTACCAGCTGAAGGATTCTGGAAAAGCAAATGGGGAGCTGGCAGTTCTTATTTTCCTTGGCATTGCCTGTGGGCTGTTTGGCTTCTTAATCCTGAAGCTTCGGTGGTATGTGCTGCTCCTTCTTTTTGCGGCAGTCCTTCCGGTGGTTCTGGTAAAAACAGAACTGCTTCCAGATACCAGGCTTTGTCTTGGCTTTTACGCTGGAACCCTGTTAGAATTAAACTACATGACGAAAAATAAAGGGGGAAACTTAGGTAACGCTGCCGACGTGGCCGCTTTTATTGCCGGGGCATTTGGTCTTCTTCTGGTCTCCGTTTTCGGGGGCATGTTTCTTCAAAGCCTGGTGCCAAAGAATGAGTACCAGGACTCCCAGCTTGTGGCAAATGCCAAAGAAGAGGCATTAAGTGGACTTTCCAGGCTCCGCTACAAAGGGCAGGGGGCAAATTCCCTTCCAGATGGAAAGTTAAAGCAGATCGGAGCCTGGAGTGCGTCATCGGATACGGCACTTGAAATTACCATGGAGCACCCGGCTTCTTTGTATCTGCGTGGTTTTGTGGGAAGCGTTTATGACGGCTCTTCCTGGACGGAGATTTCCACGGAAGAGGCCTATGAAGAAAAAGACTTGTATTACTGGCTTCACCAGGAGGGCTTTTATGGAGAAACCCAGCTTCTAAATGCAAGAAATCTGATCCAGGACGATTCCCTCTCCAGTGAAAAAGGAATCATTTCGATAAATAATAAAACGGCAAGCAGTAAATACCTTTATACCCCGTATGAGCTCTCAGGTCTGCCAGACGGCTACACAGGCGAAAACGCCCAGGCGGACAGCACCCTGTACGCCAGAGGACTGTTTGGAGAAAGAACCTACCGCATTTCCTCCCTTGGAAATCTGGTAAGTGATTTTACCACCCTTGGGGCAAAGGTCTATCAGACATTGACCGCTGGAAATAATGCAGGGGATGGCGGCGCGGATGCCGTCAGTTCCTACCGAAGCCAGGAGAGTTATTACAATACCTTTGTTTATCAGAAAGATACCGCTCTTCCAGCGTCCTTAAAAACCCTGTTTCAAAAGGAACTTGGAGACGGCGGAAACCGTGACGAGGGACATACCGATTACTATACGGCCATCACCAGGATTCGTTCCTATCTGGAAAAGAACATGACCTACAGCTCCCAGACCGATGTATTTTCAGAAGACGGGGATTTTATAGAGAATTTTTTAACCACCTCCAAGATCGGACACAGTGTTCATTTTGCGACAGTAGCGGCTCTGATGTTCCGCTACTATGGCATTCCGGCACGTTATGTAGAAGGGTACTTAATTACCCCACAGGATATAAAAGGAAAACAGGCTGGGGACACCATTGAAATCCCAGGCACCAACGGACATGCCTGGACGGAGATCTATGTGGACGGGCTTGGCTGGATCCCTCTTGAAATGACACCTTCCTATTACGGGGTCATGGAGGAAGCCAACTTAAAAACCGGTCTGGAAGCCAAAGGAAAACTGGCGGCTTCGATCCCGGAGACAGAATCACAGCCTCCAGTGGAAGAGAACATCCGTACCAATTTCAGCCTGAAGCTGGCATTGTTTGGAATCGAAAAATTCCTTCTTCTGTTTTTGATCGTATTTGATACGTTTATGTTTCTGTTTATCCTGACGGTGATATTCTTAAGAGCGTTTACGAACCGAAAGAGAAGAAAGTGCTTTACCTCCCAGGACACCAAACTGGCAGTCCGGGCGATGGCTGGTTATGCCAGAGCGTTATACGAGCATGGCACACAGTATTCAGATGAGACCACATTACTCTATGAAAGAGTAAGAAAGATTGGACAAAAGGCAGCGTTTAGCCCCCATCCGGTATCGGCCTCCGAACGCCATGATACGGCAAGCTGTATCCGGCATTTAAAAAAGGAATTAAAAGCATCTGCAAGCTGGTATGACAGATGGATCATGAAATACATTGAAAGACTTTATTGACAGGAAAGGAGGCTGTTTATGAAAGAAAAAAAGAAAAGAAAAATACTGGCAGCGCTCATTCCTGTGGCAGTGCTTTTTCTGGCTGCTGTCGTTTTTGCACAGGGCGTATTAAAAAGTGAGTCCGAGGCAGTACCAAACCCGGTGCAGGGAATCAGTGCAGACAGCTCCTTAAAAGGGTATCTGGGAACCGGTTTTGCCTATGCAGGATCTAAGACAGATGGAAACGGCGAGGAAGCGGAAGAGCAACAGGAACAGGCACAGCTTCTTCCGGAAGAGACACCGACTCCTACGATCACACCGGAGCCGACAAAGGAACCGGTACCCCAGACGGTGACACCAACGCCTAAGCCGGAGGAAAGCGTAACGCCCACCCCACAGGCAACTGTGACAGAAACGCCGCCAGAAAATAATAACAATACTGACCAAAATCAAGAGAATCAAAGCAATAAGATAGAATATGATAACCAGGATGATCCCGACAATTCCGAGCAGCCCTCAGAAACCCCAGATACTGATGATAACCGGAACCAGGACGGAGCGCAGACTCCGGATGAGGATCTGCCACCCGTTACCCCGGCACCGGAAGAGCCGCAGATCACTGCGACACCTGCCCCTACGGAAAGTCCAGAGGAACCGGTAGAAGATAACTACCCGAAGATCGCTACAGACCTCACCGATGGGGAGACAGTCAATGCTTCTTATCGTACCTTTTACATCCAGGCAACCGATCACTATGGAAACAGCCTGGGTGCAGCGTCTGTTTCTGTAACTGGAAACGGACAGCAGCTGAGCTGTCAGGGACAGCCGGCGGAAGGCATTTTGGCTTATCGCCTGGAACTGGCAGAGGGTGCCAACACCATAGAAATCAAGGCAACCGATGAAGAGGGATATACCACCACACTTCCTGCGTTTACCTTATATAAGGGCGAAGATGCAGGACCACAGGTGGCAGGCTCTATCACCATCAGCATTGAAGCGGGTACGGTAGGACTTGGAACCATTCTTCCGGCAACGTCCATCGAATATTACCAGGGAGAACAGTTATCTTCGGTTCTGCTGCGGCTATTACAAAATACAGGTTTTGATTGGCGCAACAATGGGGATGCCACCAGCGGCTTTTACTTAAAAGCAATCGGAAGGGGCGGCATTTCCGCAAATGCAGCTATTCCGGATGACCTGATGGCGCACTTGCAGGAAGTGAACTGTCAGTTATCCGACCACGATTCCAACTGGCTTGGAGAGTTTGATTTTACCATGGACTCTGGCTGGCTGTATTCCGTGAACGGTGAATACATGAGTGTTGGAATGTCTTCCTATTTCCCGGCGGACGGGGATGAGGTAAGGCTTCGATTTTCCCTTTATTCCGGTGCCGACGTAGGCGGCGGAGTAAACGGCGAGACATGGGGGGACTGGTAAATGAAAAAAAGATTGGTAATGGGAACCCTAACGGCAGCTCTGATTGCTGGAAGTGTTCCTTATGAGATACATGCACAGCAAGAAGTGATGATACAAAGCGAAGAAGGAGGACCAGAAGAGCCTTCGGAACCGGAACAGCCGGAGCCTGCTCCAAGTGAGGAACCACAGCCGACCATGGAGCCAGAGCCCACTGTGGCACCACAGCCGACCGTGGAGCCAGAGCCTACACAGGCACCAGCTCCAACTGAGACTCCACAAGAGCCGACTGCAACACCGGTTCCGGAGCCAACTACGGCACCAACAGAAACTCCGGCTCCAACCGAGATTCCACAGCCGACTGCGACTCCAACCCCGGCTTTGGTGAGCGTGGGACTTCAAATTGAGCCGGGAGATGCCAGTGTGGTGATCCTGGATGCAGAGGGAAACCCGGTTTCCGCAGAAGAAAATGGACGGTATTCTCTTTTACAGGGACAGGCGTATGAACTTTATGTCCGTAAAGAAGGGTACCAGGAATTCTACCAGAAGATCACGGCAGATCCTGCGGTGACGGAATATACTATCACCCTTCTTAGCGGCAACACAGCCTTAAAGGGCTTGTATGTTTCCAGTTCCGACAAGTACGGAAAAGGGATCTTAAAATTAAGCCCGGATCTGGCTCCAGATAAGGAAAAATTTGAGGCTTCCTACGATGGCGAACGGCAGAGCCTGAACATCTGGCCAGAAGTGGAGGATGAAAAAGCTTCTGTTAAGGTTTATGCCATCAGCGGTATCAAGGCAGGAACTGTAGAAAAAGATGAGACCATCACGGGAACGAAAGACAACAAAGACCGCCTCTACTGGAAGATCTTTTTTGCCGACCAGGAAAAAGAGGCGAAGGTCCGCCTGGAGGTAAAAGCAGAGGACGGGACAACCAGAGACTATTATATTACCCTGAAACTTACCGATACGACAGCTCCGGTACTAAAAAAAATCAGTGCCAGCCGTATCTCCACGGACACTGCTTCTGCTGTCTATAAAACTTCCGAAAAGGGAACCTGTTATTACCAGGTGATTGAGGCAGGGGCAAAGGTACCCGCCCTAGATACAAGTGGGAAAGGAACAGAAGTATTAGCCGGAACCAATACCATTACCCTGACTGGATTATCCTCCGGGGAAAAAGACCTGGTGATCGTGGTAAAGGATGCAGCGGGAAATGTAAGTGATTCTTTAGTCATGGGGATCCCGGATATAAAAACAGCCGGTACCCCTGGAAACCTGGTACATGGCTCCGACCATGGCGGAAATAAGTCCCAGGCCACTATCCCAGGACAAAACGGCGAGGGTTCCTTATCCAATTTAAAACAGGTGGAGGGAAGCAAAGCTGGAGGCAAAGAGGGGGAGAAAACCACTGGGGAGATTAAGGCTTCCTTAAAGCTCCAGGGGGAGAAACAGACTTCTTTGTTTGGAAATATGAAGACAGCTGACACCAAAAAAAATGAGTCCCCGAAGTGGACAGACCGGACAGGGAAGAAATATGCAAAAGATTTAAAGCCCGGTTATACCATAGCAGGGGAAAAGGTGGTGGAAAAAGTCACTCCTTCCCCGGTGGTGGAAGAAAAAAGTGAGGTATCAGACCGTTTTACAGAAGAAACCAAAACCACAGTTACAAATACAACTGGAAAGAACCAAGCTCAGGAGGAATCTTTTGCGGGAAGTGTAACAAGAGGAATCAAAAAAGCAAGTCTTGCAACAAAATTTCTTCTGGTGATTGCAGTATTGGAAACTGGTTTTGCCGTCTTTTTTGTAACGGCGAAGAAACGGTTTAAAAAGAGAAACAATAAAAAGCCAAAAATAACGGCGTAAGCAAAGAAAAGAAGGGAGAACTGAATGAAACCAACAATGAAAAAATGGCTGACCGGACTTTTGTCTGCGGCCCTGTTAGCTGGAAATCTTCCGGTGTATGCGTTAAACACGGCTTATGCCGCAGAAGAGGATGGATTTTTTACAGATGAGACGGATTCTTTTGAGGGTGGTTCCCAGAAATCCGAAGACACACAAAGTGAGGATTCTTTTGCAAGCGTTTCTGAATTTACCGGGTTTACCTCCGGGGAAGCAGAAGAAGATTTTTCAGGAGAAGAGGACTTTGAAGCCTCTGATTCCCAGGAGGGATTTGAAGGGGAGACAGATCCTATCATCATGCCAGAAACCGATGCGCAGGATGAGGGTGGCTACCTTCAGAACTTGACCTTATATACCAGCCAGAGCGGTGCTTCTACCGTAGGATTAAAGCGTATGTCTGATCTTGACGCAGAGTTTGGCGGCAAGGTTTATGTGGCAGAATATGGTTCCAACATGGATTCCGCATCCTTCTGGATCACAGCGGATCTGGCAGGGAATGCACCGGAGGGATCCGTCCTTCAGCTGGAAACCACGGGACTGGACGGAGAAAAACAGAATGCGGAAATGTCAAAAAGCGGATACACAGATGGTATCCGTTACAATATAGCTGCCTCCGTTTTTGCAGCCGGAGAAAATGGCTCCAAAAGAGCACTTTATACTATCACCGCAGGAACAGAAGGGGACAAGCAGGTTTACCAGATCCTGGTAGAACGCCGTCTTGACCTTTCCGATCTCAAGGCCTGCCTGCCGGATGACAAGGACCTGGCAAAAAATATCCTTCCGAAATTTGACACCACAGGAACTACAAGGGACTACGAGGCAACGGTAGTAGTTTCTACTGCTTCTTTACAGGTGGTTCCAAAAGCGTTTTCCGGCAACTGGTATCAGCTTGCCATTTCCAGTGAAAATGTAACCACAGGCGAAGTAAAAGAGGTTCCGTTTTCTTCTACAGATACGGCTGTGAGCGTTCCACTGGCAGACACCGGTGATACCAAAGTGACGCTCTCCATGTCAGAGGCAAACACCTATGCGGATCCTGCCCTGGCAGAAAAGACTTATACCTCCACAGGAACCTACACCATCCTGGTGCATAAAAGCACAAGTGACAAAGTAAGTTTCCAGGTAACCCCGGAGGATGCGGTCATCAGCGTATATGACAAGGATGGTGAGCGCCTTACCCCTTCCGCCGATTCCCTGATGATTTATGAGAATATCCTCCAGGGAGAAGCTTATACCTGGAACATCTCCAAGTATGGCTATATTTCTAAACAGGGCAGCTTTACCGGAGGCGAGGTTTCCGATATTACCGCAGAACTGGTAAAACAGGATGCCACGCAGCCGGAGATCACGGACAATGACTGGATCAATTTCCGAAATAGTGATACGAATAACGGCATTACCGGAAGCAGTACCCCGACCAGTGCGGATTCCACCCTGTTAAAATGGAACACAAGGATCGGAGTGGGCTGGGAGGCTGCCATCACACCACCACTGATCCTGGGCGGAGCAGTTTATGTAGCGTCTGGACAGTTTATCTATAAGCTGGATAAAAACACAGGGGAAATCCTTCAGACCAGCGAACAGCTCTCTGGAAACATGCAGTATGCCATGATTCCCCTTACCTATGCAGAGGGAATGCTGTTTGCACAGATCGGAGGCGGTCAGATCCAGGCAGTCAGTGCCACTTCCTTAAAGTCCTTATGGATCAGTGAGTCCCTGGGTGGTCAGACACTTTCCCCGATCACGTATAAGGATGGATATATTTACACGGGAACCTGGAACTCCGAGACTACAGCAGGCTCTTATTTCTGTCTGTCTGTTACAGACGAGGATCCATTCACAGGAACAGAAATTAAACACTGCACCTGGAAATACAACCATAAGGGCGGCTTTTACTGGGCTGGTTCCTATGCCTCATCCGATTACCTGGTATTTGGTTCCGACGACGGTTTTTCAGAAGGAACAGATACCAATTCCGCCATTTTATATTCTGTGAACACTCACACCGGACTGCTCCTGGACAAGATGACAAGCCATGGGGATATCCGTTCCACTATTGTTTATAACAATGGTTATGTATATTTCACCACCAAAGGCGGGTATCTGTACCGTGTGCAGATGAATGCAGACGGCACCTTTGGAAGCACCAGCAGCTATAACCTTGGCGGCATGGCAACCGCTTCCCCGGTTGTTTATAAGGGAAGGATCTATGTAGGTGTCTGCGGAAACGGTGGCCAGTTCAATTCCGATGGTGGTCACCATTTTGCAGTCTTAAATGAAACCGCTTCCGGGATTTCCCTGGCATACAACGTATCCATTCCAGGCTATCCCCAGGCAGCGCCTCTTCTGTCCACGGCCTACGAAAACCAGGATTATAATGGAGATGGACAGGCAGATGGAAGAGTCTATCTGTACTTTACCTACAATGCAAAACCAGGCGGTATTTATATGTTATCCGATGAACCGGGACAGACTTCCGGAACAGCCGTAGAGCTTTTCCGTCCGGCAAGTGACCAGCAGGAATACTGTATCAGTACCATCTGCGCAGACCGGGAAGGCACCCTTTATTACAAAAATGATTCCAATTACTTGATGGCTCTGGAAACCAACGGGGCCTATTTAAACAGCGTGACAGCCACGGCAGATACTGGAAAAGTGACCTGGCCTTCTGCCTTCCGAAAGGATACCTTAAAATATAACTTAACGGTAGCGGAGAATGCCAGCAAGGTAACCTTTGCTTTGAAAGCACCGGAAGGCTGTACCATAACCGTAAATGGACAGGCGTATGCAGGAAGCTTTGTGGCGGATGTAAGCAGCGGCTCCACAGATATAAAGGTAACCGTAAGCGGCCAGGGAAAGAGCCGGGAATATACCTTCCACATTTCCCAGGATATTTCTACGCCGGTTTTGGCGAACATGACGCTTAGCACCAGCAATACCTACTCCAATACGGCAAACCGGATTTCATTGTCCCCGGAATTTAGCAGCGTGACAACCAGCTACCGGGCAATCTATAAAGAGAGCAGGGAGTTTTTAAATATCTTTGCAGAACCGGCAGACAGCAGCGCATCCGTCACCGCTGTGGGAATCCGCGGTACCAGCAAGGTAACGGTACTTGGAAAAGTAACTGGAAGTGGCGCAGCACACAGAATTGCCATGTATTTTGATAAGACCAATCCAGATGCGGAAGCAGAGGTAAAGGTTACCGTTACCACAAAGTCCGGAAAGACAACCGATTATACCATTGTGGTACAGCGTACCGATACCCCATCCCCGACACCAACCGTAACTCCGGTTCCAGCTACCCCGACACCCGTTCCGCCGACTCCGACACCAACGGAAGTCCCGGAGGTATTTGGTCCCTGGACAACCGTATCGGCAGCAACCGTATTTGCCCCGGAAACCCAGAAGCGCACCAGCAACAAGGGAAAAACGGAAACCCGTACAGTGGGAAGTAAACTTACCCCCACCATCAAGGTAACGGCCTCTAGCATTAAGCTGAAGGTAAAACAGTCTACCACAAAAGTGAAGGTAACCGGTCTGGCAAATGGGGATTCCATCAAGAGCTGGACTACCAGCAATAAGAAGATCGTAACAGTGACCAGAAAAGGTACCATAAAAGGCTTAAAGGCTGGAAAAGCAAAAGTCACCATCACCCTGGCGAGCGGTAAAAAACAGGTGATTAATGTGACTGTTCAAAAGACGGCGGTGAAGACAACCAAGATCACAGGCATTGCGTCTAAGGCAACCTTGAAAAAAGGCAAGAAGCTGACCTTAAAGCCAGTCATCAGCCCGATCACCTCCCTGCAGAAGGTAACCTATACCACTTCCAATAAGAAGGTGGCAACCGTTACGAAAAAGGGTGTGATAAAAGCCAAGAAAAAAGGAACTGCCACCATTACGGTAAAATCAGGTTCCAAATCGAAAAAAATTAAGATCACAGTAAAATAAAAAGTGGAACAGGCAGCAAGGCCTTGCGGGGCTTCTGCCTGTTCTGCCATTTAAAAGAGGCAGGAGTAGCTTCGTAAAAAAGTGAGGAAAAAAATGATATATATTAGCCATTTAGTTTTAGATGATGACATGAAAGCATTGGTAAAAGAGTACGGAACCGGGATCGAAAGCATTGATTTTTCCATTTCGGATAATCTGGATCAGCTTTCGAATTCAATCAAAACGTACTGGGAGAAGATGAAAGAGATAGGGACCAGGGATCTGATTCTTCATGGCCCATTTCTGGATGTGAACCCCTGTGCATACGACAGCCTGGTGCGGGAAGCCACCATGACAAGATTCAACCAGTGCTATGAGGCGGGGCTTCAACTTGGAGCTAAGAAGATTGTCTTTCACTCTGGCATGAACCCGTATGTTTATTACAAAGAATACTGGGCGGAGCATGTCGCCAAATTCTGGAAGGAATTTATGAAAAACAAAACAGAACTTGAAATCGTGCTGGAAAATGTATTTGATGATGACTGGCGGCTTCTTTTGGATGTTTATAAGAAGGTGAACCAGCCGAACTTCAAGCTGTGTCTGGATATCGGGCACGCACACTGTTATTCTTCCCTGGATGTCAGGGAGTGGGCGAAAAATCTGGCTCCCTATGTAAGCCATGTCCATATCCACGACAACTGCGGAGACCGGGATTCCCACATCGGACTTGGAAGCGGAAACCTTCCCTGGCAGGAAGTGCTTGGCTATCTGCCAGAAACAAAAGAACGCACCTGGACCATTGAGTGCATGCAAAAAGAAGATATAAAAAGATGCCTTGACAGCCTGGCTGAAAAATAAGTTGTGGAACAGCACTATTGATAAATTGCTTTATATCGTCAGGAGAATATGGAAATTATGATGAGATGAGGGATAAGCCCCCGATAGTATGGATCTTTGGAACTATGCTGCCGGGGGGCTTTTGATTTACGGCTACTTATAAAACGCCAAGACACAGATTATAAACGGATCCTGTTTGTGTGCCAAATTAGGGCTGGAGGTTTTGAGAATAAAATAAATTATTTTTAGCAAGGATGCAACGGATACCGAAATTTTACGTGATATATAGTGAAAAAGGAATAACGAAACTTTGAAGGGAGGGCTCTAAAAATTTTTATTTACAACTTATAGGGAAAAATTTAAGAAAACGAGGTAAAAAGGATGAGTGGATTAAAAAAGTGGATGGCAATTATTATGACAAGTGTTACAATTATGGGAAATATGGCAGGGCAGGGTATCTCTGTAATGGGTGCGGAAAATGAAGCGCAGGAAGTAATTTCCAGTGGAAACATTTATGTAACAGAAACTGGTGCTAAGGAAAGAATTGTCAGAGTAAATGAAGATGGATCTTTTGTAACAGAACCAATTGAAGCGATTTCTTCCTATGCGACAAATGCGCCATGTGAACATCCGGCGAGATATTTAGAAGCTGTTGGTAAAAAGACAGATTTTCGAACAGTTGGAACAGCTGGAATCTGTTACAAAGAACGGCTGATTATCTCAAACAAATGTAATAAATGCCATCGTAGGGGGATAAAAACTTACACTCCATGGACATATTGCAGTAAACATAGTTATCCGTTTTTGAAGAAGACCTGTAGTATTTGTGGATATAAAAAATAATCACGGTTAAGAGAAAGGAGCAGCATGATGAAACGAAAAAAGTTTTGGATTGGAGCGGCAGCGTGTATGCTGATTGGAACAGCTTCAGTGGCTGCCAGTTCTGGAGTTGAATTACATGAATTTTTCAATGCAAATGGAGAGAGGGTAATGTACCCGCTGGCTACATTTGACGAAAATCCGGATTTAAGCACCAGTGGACCACAGGATCAGGCATCAGTAGGGCAGATTATTGAAACAGAAGACGGAAAAGAAATAGTTATTGCGGTAGATGGTCAGGGAGCTTATGTGACAGAAGTAATTGACCAGTAAATGGAAATGCAGAAAAGGAATTAGGAACGAAATATATTTTATTTCCTTTTCTGCAAAAAAAATAAAAAAATTACATTTTTCATGCGACCAATTGAAATAAAATACGTGATATAAGGTGAAAAGGGAGAACAGCGCAGGATGGATGATGCACAGATTATTAATTTATATTTTGCCAGAGATGAAAATGCAATTGTAGAGACCAAAAATAAATATCAAAATATGTGTTACATAGTTGCACACAATATTTTATACAGCAGGGAGGATTCTGAAGAGTGTGTAAATGATACATGGCTTTTTACCTGGAACAGCATTCCTCCGAGAAGACCATCTATTTTGTCTTCCTTTGTTTCAAAAATAACAAGAAATACAGCAATCGACCGTTATCGTAAAAGAAATGCGCAGAAACGGATGGATTCACATATGGAAGATATTGCTGGGGAAGTGGAAAAAATTGGAAGTGCAATTTCTTCTGATATTGAAATCTATTTAAAAAAGAAAGAACTTGTAAAACTATTTGACCACTTTTTATCAACGCTTTCGGAACGTGACCGGGATATTTTTATTAGACGCTACTGGTATATGGATCCCATAAAAGCGATAGCAGACCGACATGCTTGTGGGGAAAGTAAGATCAAGTCAGTTTTGGCTCGCAGCAGGAAAAAACTTTATCGTTTATTAAAGGAGGCTGGCTATGAGGGATAATAAAGGCTGGGATTTTTTAACGGTATTTGAGGATATAGATGAGAAATACATTTATCAGGCGGCGAAACCGTGGAAAGAAACTAAAATCGTAAGAGTCAAGCACTACATACGGGTAGCAGCGGCTTGTATCATATTAGTATCTGCTATTGGTGGTGGTCTTACACATCAGAATGAGGTAAAAGCAGCCTGGTATAAAATGACTTCTCTTATTGGTCGGATTTTGGGAATTGAGAAGGAAACAGATGAATATGTGAAAACAATTCAAAAGACAATCGAAAAAAATGGGATTGCGGTTTCGTTAGAGGAAGTTGCAGCGGATGCAAAAAGCCTTTGGATTGCATATTCCCTGACGGATGTAAATGGCGAAAATGACATTTCCATGAGCAGCGTTCAGACTG
>NZ_JAQDKY010000032.1:52143-52681 GCF_027662325.1 Blautia faecis
CTGATCATTCCCAGAAATTTGAAATTCAAATAGGAACCTTCCAAAATCAAAATGAGCAGGTTGAAGAAAGGGATGTATATAGTTTTTCATTTACAGCAGATCCAGAAGCACTGCAGGCAGACACAAAAGAAATTGACATTCAAGTGTCTATCCCAATTGAGAAGAATCAGACGTTTTTGATTTCAGAAATGAAATATAATATTTTCGGATGTACCATTTCTGGATCATATTCCGATATGACGGAGGACGACGAATTCTGGCTTCGCGGGAAGGACGATTTGGGAAATGAATATGTTTTTAATCTCACTTCCTATGATAAACCGAATCTAATTTTTGAATTACAAGATTGGAGAATTTTGGATCATGCAAAACAGTTAACGCTGCAGCTCTATCACTATTCAGGAACTACAGGAAAAACGGTTTCCTATGAGCAGAAGGAATCGGAAGATGCTTACATAGAAGAAATAGGAACAGTATATGATGAAGACCAGGCACCGGAAGACCTGGCGGTTCCAGTTGGAGATGGTATTACTGTTGA
>NZ_JAQDKY010000032.1:52691-53169 GCF_027662325.1 Blautia faecis
TACAGCTTTATCACTATTCAGGAACTATAGGAAAAACGGTTTCCTATGAGCAGAAGGAATCGGAAGATGCTTACATAGAAGAAATAGGAACAGTATATGATGAAGACCAGGCACCGGAAGACCTGGCGGTTCCAGTTGGAGATGGTATTACTGTTGATTTACAAAATTAAATCGGAAATGTAGTGGGAATGGGAAGGAGGGGAGAAAAGAATCCATTTCTCGATTTAAAAATAGGATAATTACAAAGAAGGCTCTTTATGAGAAAAATGAAAAGTTTGTTGTGTGTATTATTAACCATGATTATTTCCCTTGGTAGTATGGTGACGGTAAAGGCAGATACTGAAATCAAGCCATATGAAAATAAGGAAAATGCTGTTTTACTTAAAAGAGAATACATTGATCTTGATGAAGATACGGTGATTGAAATTGAGTCTTATGAAGAAAAAGTTCCGTCTCTCGCAAGAGCTGGATGGAAAAC
>NZ_JAQDKY010000033.1:0-52795 GCF_027662325.1 Blautia faecis
ATCGTCAAGCACTTTTTACAAAATCTTACAAAAATCTTTTAGATTTTTTCGCAACAATCTCCATATTGCAGCCCAATAAAAAACTCAATCTGAAAAGTCCTATCATAACAAGTACGCTATAATATACATCAAATATATTTTCTTTCATTTTTTAATTAAATTATTTTCATAATGGAAGAATTTCTGTCACTGTACCGTTAGAACTTTTCCCATAAACAGCACTTCCTCATTTGCACTGTCGTAGATCAGAAATGCAAATGGCCGTGTCAGCTCAACATCTTTTATAATCGGATCCGTATCCATTGCAGACATGCACTCCATTGTTACTGCAGTCACAGCGGCAGCTTTAGTTCCATTTTCGTCTAGTTCCAGCTTTGTTTTCTGTAAAACAGAACTGACATGGACCGCTTTATCTGCAATGCCTGAAAAATCAGCATCGTCCGAAAAAACATTCTCAAGTCCTATTCTACTGAGGATATCACTTAACTCAGCGGTTGTTTCAAAATTCAACTTAGGCATTTTACAGTTAACTTCATCGTATTCCGGTTCTGATTTCAGAAGACCTTCAATATCCAGCTCATCAAGAGTAAAATCTCCTTCTGCTTTCGGCAAAATTCCAATGAAGCTCAGATTATTTGCATAGTATTTTTCAAATGCTATTGCCGCGTCATTTTCATAGTAATTATCACCGATGCTTGTCATGTACTTTGTTTCTTCGTTATCGCCGAATTTTTCTTTTTCATCAGAAACATCCCATGGATCCTGGGACCATCCGGATTCAAAATACAATGAATTGGTGAGACACAATTCACTGTTTTCATTAAGCATATCAGGTTTCATAATTTCCGGAATCAGCCCATCTGTATTTTCATTGCACCATGCATTAATAGTATTGCATGTGTTTTCTTTATCAGAAAAATCAAGAATTTCCGCCTCTGCTTCAAAATTATCTTCTGCATTTTTTTGAAATTGGTCCTGCAGAGTCAGTCCCCGATTTACCCATAAAGCATCTGCAATTTTTAATTTCGATGTATAACCATAATTTTCATCTTCTGTATTATAGCTTTTAATTACATTCATATACTTTCTGGCATATGCTGCAAAATCATCGGTTCCTAAATATTCATTTAATGCGTTTTTCGTTTCGCCCTTGGCACCTTCTGCAATCATGCCAAGGGCGAAGTTAAGGCTTGTGGGGCTGAACATTATATTGGAATCCTGATTTTCTTTGGCTATTTCATCTGTAAGGTTAATAGAATTCTGCAGATTAACTGATTTATCAAGATCAATGTTCTTTTCAGCTGCATTTAATTCTGCGTGACTGGCTGTGGCAGCATATGCATGGATTGGAGGAGCCATGGTTGTCATGAACGTCAGTGCCCCAGCAAAAAGTTTTATTTTATTCATGTATAACCTCCTTGTACGGTCGATAAAGTCCTTTTAGCAAAGGTTTTCTGCAAGTTTTTGTTTTATTTTAACATATTTGTTTCTTCTTTCTGTTATATTAATTTTCATTTAGTATAAGCGAATTTCCGTATTTACAAGCAGCTCTCCCTCATATTGTAGTTTAACAGAGAAAAAAAGTTTTTCCTCTGAAAGAAGCAGGTTCAGAAAAACTTTATCACCTTCCCATGTAGGAAGCTCTGGCACTATTTTCTTATCAACCCAGCATAGTTCGCCTTCATTGCATTCAATCAGTTCCCCGGTATATCCATCGGCTGTAAATACACACATAAGCTCAGATTCACATTCGCTGTTTATAAAGGTTACCAGGCCACGAAATTTGTAGGAAGTAAGTGTGAGTCCTGTTTCTTCTTTTACTTCACGCAGAAGACATTCTTCAGGGGATTCCTGATCTTCTGTATGTCCACCTACACCGATCCATTTGCCTTTATTTATGTCATTTTGCTTTTTTACTCTGTGAAGCATCAAATATTTGCCATCGTTTTCGATATAGCATAAAGTAGTTATTGTCATTTATTCTCCTTCCCGCAGGCACTGCTTTTTCTGTAAAATATAAAACAAGGGCGATGCATATCAGTTTTATACATGCCCCTGTTTACTGTTTTAAATGATTAGCTTCAGATTTCGCGTGTAGCTTCTTTCAGCCATTCTTTTTCCTCTTCTTCCAGATATGGAGAAATCTTTTTATATACCTGTGCATGATAATTATTAAGAAGTGCCCGTTCCTGCACAGTCATCAGCTCGGGAACAACAGCATCCAGATCAAACGGTACCATAGTCAGATGTTCAAAGCACATAAACTGGCCAAATGAGGTTTTCTCTGCTTTTTTGCATACAAGCAGGTTTTCGTGGCGGATTCCATATTGGTTTTCCACATAGTATCCAGGCTCATCTGATGTGATCATACCCTCTTCCAGTACTGCATTATCTCCCTGAATAATTCTCCAGCGGAAGCTGTTTGGTCCTTCATGAACATTCAGAAGATAACCAACTCCATGTCCTGTTCCATGATTAAAATCCTGTCCCATTTCCCATAACGGACCACGCGCCAGATAATCCAGATTTACACCAGTACAGCCATAACGGAATTTGGCATTTCCAAGGTTCAGCATGCCACGTAAAACAGCGGTAAAATATTTCTTCTGCTCGTCATTCACAGAGCCCATAACAATTGTGCGGGTGGTATCTGTAGTACCTTCGTAATAGTGTCCGCCTGTATCTGCCAGAAGGAAATTGCCAGGCTCAATGGCAATATCTGTCTCTGGTGTTGCAGAATAATGGTTGATTGCAGCATGAATGCCATAAGAAATAATGGGGTCAAAGCTGTTGTCGATAAAGTTCTCCTGCTGGGCACGGAAGCTGTACAGCTTCTCTCCTGCACTTAACTCTGTTATTGGAATTTTGCCAACATTTTTCTTTAGCCAGCAGATGAATTTGGTAAGCGCAACTCCGTCTTTGATATGAGCGATACGTTCATTTTCTACTTCTACTGGATTTTTAATTGATTTTGGAAGAAAAGTCAGGTTGGCTTCATCCAGAATCGTTACTTCCTTCGGAATACTGTTTACCAGACGACAGTTGGCTTTCTTTTTACAAAGAAGAACTGTCATGTCTTTCTCAAATGTTTTTACATATTCATAAATGCTGTCATAGGGCAAAATGGTTACGCCATCCTTAGATAATGCGTCCAGAATTGAAGCCGAAAATGCTTTTTCATTTGCAAACAGCCTGATTTCTGTTTTGGTCATGACCAAATAAGAGAGAACAACCGGACAGCAATGTACATCGCCGCCACGAATATTCAGCAGCCATGCAATGTCATCCAGAGAAGTCAGTACAAATCCATCTGCACCTTTCTCTTCCATTGATTTACGGATTCTTCCACATTTGTCAGCACGGGATTCGCCTGCCCATTTTACATCCAGTTCCATAACCGGTTCGCAGGAAAGTGCCGGACGATCTTCCCAGATTTCTCCTACCAGATCAGAATCCGTCTGAAGAGTGGCTCCTTTTTTTGCAAGAAGTTCGGCCAGTTCATCTGCTTCTTCGGCGCTGACGGTTCTTCCGTCAAAACCAAGGCACATTCCCTCGCCTAATTTTTCTTCCAGAAACTGGTGCACAGTGGGAACATCTGGTTCTCCCATTTTAAAAAGCTCTACACCCGTTCCCTCCAGCTGTGCGGCCGCCTGGATGAAATATCTTCCATCTGTCCACAATCCAGCCATATCCTGCATGATGACTGCTCTGCCGGCAGATCCGGTAAAACCTGTAATATATTTTCTGCACTTAAAGTATTCTCCTACATATTCAGATGCATGAAAATCATCTGTGGGAACAAGATAAGCATCTATTTTCTTCTCTGCCATTACTTCCCGAAGTGCGGTGATTCGTTCTTTAACTGTCATAAAACTGACTCCTTCCAGTGAATTTTGTCTATTCCTATTATAATATCCACGTTACCTTTTCGCAACCTGTTTAAGAAAAAACACTTTTCTATTCCCAAAAGACGTGATATACTAACTTTCGAAATGAATGATATGCAAAATAGGATTTTATGCGTCAAGTGTTCGGTGAATGGGGAGTTGTCACTGAAACGAAAAGCACGTCTTACGGTATATTATCCGCACCCGTTGCAAGCACTATAAGAGGGATATCTCATATTGTGTCAGAGCCTGCCTGAAAGGGATTTTCTACAAGACGCACGTTGCGATTTGTGGAAACGTTTTTTAACAGACTCAAGGGAATGTTTTCGACATACATTCTATCACAATTGGAGATATCCTTTTTTGCGTATTAAGCAGGCAGATATTCGAATTCGAAAATCCTTCCCCGGTTTTATCAAAAAAGGATAGTCTCCGCAATCAAATACAAAGGAGGTTATTTTTAATGGTTGACAAACAAAAAGTAGAACAGGCCATCCGCCTGCTTCTGGAAGGAATCGGTGAGGATATTACCCGGGAGGGACTGATTGATACTCCCGACAGAATTGCACGTATGTGCGAGGAAATTTACGGTGGTCTCGATCAGGAAGCAGATCCCCATTTACTGAAGCAGTTTCCAGTAGAAAATAATGAGATCGTATTGGAAAAAGATATTACTTTTTACTCTATGTGCGAGCATCATCTGATGCCTTTTTATGGTAAGGCGCACCTGGCTTATATTCCCGATGGAAAAGTCACAGGATTAAGCAAGCTGGCACGTACGGTAGAGGTTTATGCCAGAAGACCGCAGATCCAGGAACGCCTCACAGTACAGATTGCGGACGCTCTGGAGCGTGCCCTCTCTCCGAAGGGAATTATGGTTATGCTGGAAGCAGAACACACCTGCATGACCATGCGAGGCGTTAAAAAGCCAGGAAGCAAAACAATTACGACTGTAACCCGCGGAGCCTTCAAAGAAGATAAGGAGCTGCAGAAAATGTTCCTTTCCATGGTCGGAAAATGAGCAGTTCTTTTTCTGAAACAAACCGTATTTCTTTAATCTGGCGGCATCCCCTTTATCAAAAGCACTGTAAGAAAATACAGGAGCTTGAAAAAGATCGTATTTTCTGCAGACATACGCCGGAACACTTTCTGGATGTTGCCAGGCTGATGTATATTTATTCTCTGGAAAACAAGCTTAATCTGTCCAGAGAAATCATTTATGCCACTGCTCTTCTTCATGACATTGGCCGTGCGCAGCAATATCTGTCGGGTATTTCTCATGACATTGCAGGAGCTGAAATAGCCGGAAAGATTCTGGCAGATCTGCATTTTACAGAGCAGGAAAAAGAGGAAATATTATCTGCGATCAGTCAGCACAGGACGGATGGATCTGATAATGTGTTGGCTATGCTGCTATATAAGGCTGATAAAAAGTCCAGAAATTGTTTTTCCTGTTCAGCAGCTTCAGAATGTTACTGGCCTTCTGAGAAAAAAAATCTGACAATTGAATATTAAGCCTTCTAAAAAATCTAACAGAAAGGATGGTTTCTATTTATGAAAATTGGAAATCGTTTTTTTGATACACAAAATCACACTTATATAATGGGAATTTTAAATATTACTCCTGATTCTTTTTCCGATGGCGGGAAATGGAATCATTTAGATGAAGCTTTGCGGCATACAGAAGCCATGATCGCGGATGGTGCGGATATTATCGATATTGGCGGGGAGTCTACGCGTCCCGGACACACGCCGGTCAGTGCAGAGGAAGAAGCTCAGAGAGTTTTGCCCGTTATCGAAGCGGTCAGAAAACGTTTTGACATTCCCATTTCTGTAGATACCTTCAAAAGCAGCGTGGCAGAAAGTGCGATTCAGGCCGGTGCAGATCTGGTCAACGATATCTGGGGATTAAAATATGATTCTGAAATGGGCGCTGTAATTGCCAAATATGATGCTGCATGCTGTCTCATGCACAATAAGTCCAATACAGAATATAACAATTTTCTCATTGATATGCTTTCTGAGACACAGGAATGTGTCAATCTTGCAAGAAAAGCAGGAATCAAAGATGAGAAAATCATTCTCGATCCAGGGGTTGGATTTGGAAAAACATTTGAGATGAATCTGGAAACTATGAATCATCTGGAGCTTTTTAAGAATCTGGGCTTTCCGGTTCTTCTTGGCACCTCACGCAAGTCGATGATCGGACTGGCACTTGATCTGCCTGTAGACCAGCGTGTAGAGGGAACACTGGCTACCAGTGTAATTGGTGTGATGAAGGGCTGTTCTTTTGTGCGTGTTCATGATGTCAAGGAAAACAGACGCGTGATCCAGATGACAGAAGCAATTTTGGGTTGTAATTGAGAGTAAAGAGGACATTCGCAATCCGCTTTGCTACTTGCTCATGAACGCAGTCGCGAAGCGACTGCGTTCAAATTCCTCAAAATTGTAAATAGCCAACAGAAAGGAACAACTGTTATGGATGAAACCAGATTTGATAAAATAGAAATTAAAGAACTGGAAATTTTTGCCAACCATGGTGTCTATCCGGAAGAAAATGTACTTGGACAAAAATTTGTTATTTCTGCCACCCTCTTTACCCACACACGTCAGGCCGGGTTAACGGATGATCTGTCTGCTTCTATCAATTACGGAGAAGTCAGCCACATGATTACAGATTTCACCAGAAAACATACTTTTAAGCTTCTGGAAGCACTTGCAGAAAATCTTGCAGAGATGCTGCTCGACTCTCTTTCCGATCTGGAACAGATCACACTGAAAATTGAAAAGCCCTGGGCTCCTGTTGGTCTTCCACTGAAAACCGTATCTGTGGAAATCACAAGAAAATGGCATACTGCATACATTGCTTTTGGCTCTAATATGGGAGATAAAAAGCTGTTCATCGACAATGGGATACGTGGTTTGAAAAAAACAAAAGGATGCCGGATAGAGGCCGTTTCTGATTATCTTGTAACAGAACCTTATGGTGTTACCGATCAGGATGAATTTCTGAATGGAGTTTTGAAAATGCGTACCCTTCTTTCACCGGAAGAATTGCTGGAACGTCTTCATCAGCTGGAACAGGAGGCAAACCGGGAACGTATTATTCACTGGGGTCCTCGTACTCTGGATCTGGATATTCTCTTTTATGATCAGGAAATCATTGATACTGCAGATCTTCACATCCCCCATCCGGATATGCAGAATCGTGACTTTGTGCTGGCTCCTATGAACCAGATTGCCCCTTACCTCAGGCATCCTGTACTAAATCAGACAATTTCACAGCTTTTAAATATTCTTCTTTGCCGCTAAACGAACATGTCGCCTACCGGCTACATCACATATGAAAGTCAGCTGTTCCGCGCCTATAGCACTCCCACAGCTGCCGACCGCATTCGTAATCCGTGCTATCACGCCACCGTACGGTTCCGTATACAGCGGTTCAACCAACTTAACAAGTGACAATCTAACATTGGGGCTGCCGGAAAACAGGCAGCCCCTTGTGTAATAATTCGCATCTGCTGTCAGGAAGTGAGACGCTGTCCGCAATATTCACAGTTGCACAGGCGGCCTTTTATTATCTGATTCTTTGCACCGCAGCTGGGACAGGTAACTGTAATATAAATCTTCTCATTCACACGTCTGTTTGGTGCAGTAATCAATATATAATTTTCTTCTCTGTCTATCTGAATATTTCGAATATACCCTTTGGCAATCATTTTTTCCAGTTTCCTTACAGCATCTTTTCCCATCTCAGTCTCAAACTTCTCAAATGAGAGCGTGCTCTGGGCATAAGATTCAAACCAACAGGCTATTTCTCTGGCTTTTTTCTTCTTCAATGCTTTCTGGATTTCCCGGAAGGTGGGATACAAAAATAACAATCCCAGTATAATCTCCGTTGCTGCCATTCCCCAGCATCCTTCACCAATATATTTCTCTGCTGCGCCAATAGCTCCCAGAGTAAAAAGTATACAGAAGCCACAAAGAACCCATTTCAGTTTTCCTAACACTCCTGTTTTTTTATTCTTTTCTGTTAAAAAATCATTCATGTCTGTTTCCTCTTTCCCCAATTAATCAATCTCTGTTATATACGAAAGCCTGTTTAAAAAATCATTCCTGCAATCTGCACACCCTGATGAATCTTCTGTCAGCATATACCAAAATCCGTCTGTCAGCCAGCTCCCAGCAAAAGCCACGCATCGCCTAACGGATCGTAATAATAAACCACATTATCTCCTGCCGCATAATATTTTTCTTTTGTAAAATGTTCCTCATGATCTGTCCCTATAACAAATACCGGACAGTTTCTTCCCTCAATATACTCCTCCGTACCGGTATACCACAGGGACATTCCAAGACCAAGGTAATAACTAACTTCGTCTATTTGCGCAATCAAGTCCCTGGCAATATTTATATCCAATGAATAATCATACTCTGATTGATACTCATCCCAATCATAATATATTGAAAAATCATAGCAGTAGGCTTCCGCTGCAAGGTGTCCATCCTTTAGCGATACCATAGGATGGTATTGCACACTCATATTCTGCTTCTGCACAGAAACCATTACATTGGAAAAAATCTCGCTCATATTGCAGCGCAGGATAATGACTTCATTTTCCTGCCCCATATACCATGGATTGTTCAGATCTTCCAAATATTCCCCTTCTTCCGTAACCTGAGTCGGATAAATACTGATCTTACAATCAAGTCCTGGAACAATAGCATAGATTTCATAACCTCCTGCATCAACAACAGTTCCATCCTGCAAAAAAGGATAAGCCGCAGCCAATTCTTCCTGCCTGGTATATTCAAGTATCTCTGATGTATCTGCATTTTCATAAGTGTAGCCCAGAAATGCCATTCCAGCCTGGCATTCATTTTCTCTGATAATGTCTTGCAAAATTGCCAGATTCTCTTCTGCCCCAGAAGTTTGGGCAGATACTTCTCTCACACATTCACCGTAGTTACTAAAAGAAAACAGTACTGCGCAAACACATACAGTAATAGAAAATTTTTTCATACTTTCAGCTCCTTCCTGTCAGAATATGCCTATGCCTTTCTATTTCAGTGTGGTTACAATCAATTTACTTTCCAACGCAGCTGCTATCAGATCTTCCTTACAGCTATATCCTGCCTTGTCAATCATTTCCTGAAAATTCCATCTTACCCCGGAAGTCGAACAATCCATTTTCCTTGCAATCTCCGAATAGGACATCCCATGAATATACAAACGCAGCATCTCCAGTTGTCTTGGACTGATATCACCGCTTGTGATCCAGTTAAGTTCCACCTTTGGCGTTATATCCGGAAATACACGCTCACCATTTAAGGTTCTGTAAATCACACTCCGTATATCCTCTTCACCGTGATCTTTATACCAGAGACTGTCCGCACATCCGCTTTTTGCTCTTTCCAGCACCTTGGGATCGATCAAAGACGTAACAACCAATACCTTTGTATATGGGTACTTTTCCCTGATCATTTTTCCGGCGCTCAGCCCATCGTGATTATGAAATGTCTGAACATCCATGATTACAAGATCTATTACTGAATAATCACAGATTTTTACAGCTTCACGGGCATCCGAAATTGTCTGAACATGTCGAAATTCCGGATCCTGCATAAGAATATATTCAAAATACTTCTGCATGATCTTCTGATCTTCTACTATCAGTACACGTACCATCCAAACTCATCCTTTCTGTCAGCGGCATCTTCAATATCAGACAAAACTCAGGGACAAATAAAATTTGCATTGTGCAGTTCATTGATTCGGCTGCTTTTCTCAGTGCAGACAAACCACCGCCTTCTTCCGCATTTTTTTCAGGCGCATCTCCATCATTGGTGATCCGGATGTTGTATTCATTTGCATATTTGTCTATCTTCACAAAAACAACATTGCCGTGGGCATGTCTGGCACAGTTTGTCACACATTCACGGATTGCTCTGTCTGCCAGAACTCTGTAAGATGGATATAAAGGAAAGTTTCCGCTGATCTGAACCGAAATCCCAAGCTCCTCTGCATGTTTAATCGTATCCTCATACAGCTTTTCCATACTCTCTACGGCAGAGCCGGTAAGAATATAAACCAGATGCTTCAATGCAGACAATTGTTTATCCATTTTGTCCTGATTTTCTTTTCTCTCCAATATTCTGCGTATTGACAGAAGACTTCGCCCAAAATTATCATGGACTTGCATTTTCATAGCAAGTGTTTCCTGCTCTCTGATTTTATCACCGATTTTTTCGTACATTTCCTCCAGCTTATGATTCAGGATTTCCAGCTTTTCATTGTTTGCCCTGATCTTTTCACTATTATAGTAAATTTCTGATACATTAACTGCTACTGTCTGCAGATATCCTGCACAATCCGGCTCCTGCAGACGATATTCCTGAAACATCCAGACAGAATCATCTGGAAAATAAAACACGTTACTGTCGCTGCTTAATCGGATAAGTCCTTTTGATATAATTTCATTGTCCATTGCTTTTCGCAATGTATCATAATCCTGCAGATAAGCCCCCGTCATCATTCTGCACAATTCCTGCATCTTAGTATTACACAAAACAATCCTTCCAAGCGAATCCGAAAAGCATACTCCACACGGAACGTCATCCACAGCTTCATTCACAGACCAGTACGACAAGGAATGATTATATTTGTATCTCTCCTTCCAGATTGCCCAACAAAGATAAAATGTCAATGCAACAATCCCTGCTGCTAAAATACTGGCCGGATAATCCTGGAGCATTGGCTGATATGCACTTTCTCCAATACTATATCTATGCTCATTCATCAAAGAAACCATAAGAGCAAAAGAAACTGCAAAAACAGTTATTGTCGTTATCACTTTCTTTTTCCCGGAAAAACAGGTGATTCTTAGCAGAAAGAGAATAAGTTCCAAAATCAGGCAGATTTCCAGAAGAATCATCAGAAAATTCTGCATTGCTATGCTGCATTCTACAAAACTATTCATCTGCCGCCTCTCTTTCTGAATATGCTGCACCCAACAAACCATTCTTTTTCATCTTCCTGCTGCACTTTAAGGTCCGGTCTTTCTGACATTAAGCCGCACAGATCTGCCTCTGATGCAATGTGAACGGAAATCCGAAGATCATCATCAATCTGCGACACACGGTAAAACATAGACTGCATCACATCAGATAGCCGTTCTGCAAGCCATTCAAAGGTATCATAGCATTTTAGTATATCCTCTGCATTCAGCTGAATATCTCCATTTTCCACATAATAAGCAGCCCGGATCCTGCATAATTTTAAACTGTCACAGGATTCTGCAAGACTTTGCCTGAGATCTTCCATAGTAAGCACATTTCCATCTGATGTATATTGTGTCAATACCAGATTTTTTCTCCGCTTCAAATATGTACCAATAACTACAATTTTACCGAGAAGCAGATCATATCGTTCCCTTGATTCCGTCCTTTCCAGTTCATCCATCAACTGCGACAGCAATTCCAGCTGTCCGGCAGTCTGATTCTGTATCATGTTTAACAGCCGATTCTGTTCTTCTGTTTTTCTTCGCTCCGCTTCTTTCTCATAGGTTTTCTGCAGCAGTCTGTTTCTGGCAGTCAGTTCTTCCTGCTGTTCCCGAATATCCTGATATTGATCCAGCAATATTGAAATATCTTCTGACCAAAACAGATGTCCTCCCCTTATGGGAATATGGTTGATCCGGATTCCCTGTTCCTGCACAGATGATCTGTGAATGATCATTGTACGCATTTCAGGAGAAAGCTTGGGAAAATCACCAGAATGATAATAACGCTGAAAAGAATCATCTGTAATCTCTGCGTCTAGCCCTCCTGAAGTCTGGAATAATTCAAAATATCGATTGTTTGTCTGTATCAATCCGCATACTATACAGCCCTGATAAATTGCTGCCATTAAAAGACAACACACTGCTGTCATATCCCCTGCAAGGGTTTTGATGAAAGACAAATGAAATATATTTCCAACATTCCATCCCAGAAGCAATATTCCTGGAATGACTGGCAGCCAAAACTGTTTCTTTCCCGGAATCCTGCTTTTTCTGATCAGAATAATTTCCATTCCTGTCAGACAACTCAGCATCCACCCCTGAATCACTGCAAAAAGAATACCATAACTATAATCCCTATCCGAAAATGGAGGCTGTTTAGAAAACCGAAACACCAGCTGATGCAAATCATTTGTAAAAACACTTATGATCAATACTGCCGCCACAGTCAAAAGAATTATGATTTGTCTGACCGTTTTTTCTTCATCTTTTTCAACAAAAAACAATGCTGCTGACAGACCTAAAACAGGGATCAAGATCATCGGAATATAATACAGATACCAACATATATGTTCTCCAAGAGGTTCATGAAAAATATGAAATTTCACTGTTCTTACAAAGAACCAGAATACCATCAGACAACCAATTGCAGTCAGACATCTGCGCATTTTTTTATATACTACATGCTTTTCCAGATAGATTACCCAGGCACAGTACAGCCCCAGGTAAATACAATTGCGGCACTGGTCGGCAAAATTTCTTGCAAAAGTATTTTTCGGTCTTACCAGCCTGCAGAAATAAGCCAGAAGCACGCTTATCAGAATTACTCCATACGACAACATCCTCTTTTTATTATATGTCATGAAAATTCCTCTCTCATTGTATACTTTTATAACAAGTATACTATAAAACTCTGTTTTATTATATAGTTTTTAGAGAAATTGTCAATTTTCAGAGTTTTCCGATTATTGGTCACTGGTTTAGAATGAACAATAACCCTATTATCACGAACAGAGTGAACAATCATGTCCACTCTGTTTTTCATTACTTAAAACGGTCTTGGCTGACCACAATATTCGCAGAACCTTCCCACATTCTCTGCACCACACTGGCATCTCCACGATCCGCTATCAGGTTGCATTCCTGGGTTCATGTTCATTCCAGGACGCATTCCTGCGTTCATGCTCATTCCAGGCTGCATCCCTGTGTTCATGCTCTTTCCAGGCTGTATTCCGGCATCATTTTGTGTCAAAGCCGCAATGATCTGATGTCCAGTCTGCTCCACTTCCATCAATTCGCCTCCCTTTTCACTGCTTATGGAAAAAGTATTCAGACGAAAATCCATATCGTCAAACCAGGGAGTGTTAACCTTAATGCGCATAGTATAATCAAACTCATAGTCATATATTGGCGGCTGATAGCTTACTGTCTTTCCATCCTTTGTATAGGTTTTCTCAATCTGTTGTCGATCCACCTCTACTCTACACTGTACAATAGCGGATAAAGGAACTATATCCGGATTTTCATTGACATCCAGTTTTCGTGCAACAGTAAAATTTCTCTTATGATCATCAATGAAAACAGTATAATTTCTGGTACTGATCTGACGGGTTATGCCAAAATCCATTACTGCCTTTTTGTTATTTTCACGATATTCCAATTGACGTTTTATATCCTCTACCGTACTGTGCCGCCGTTCCTCAAACCATGGTGATAATTTTTTGGCACAGTTTTTACATAGATTTCCGTCATCTAATTTTCGATTCCCCAGTAAACCTATTTTTTCTCCGCAGATATCACAGATTTTCTTATCAAATAATCCCATAGCTTTCCTTTCTTTTCTGCCGCACCAGAATCATGCAATTCTGGTGCGGCAGTATTTTACACTATTCTACAACATCTATTTTGTCAAAATATGTCTTTACGGAGAAGTCCTCCCCATCTGTTTCAGAAGTTTCTTCTTCACTGCCATCAGACTCCGGTTCAAAACACAGTTTTCCATCATCTAATAAACTGAGCCTCATAGTATCACAACTGAAAAGCATAGTTCCAGCCTCATCTCCCGCTGCAGTTTTCAATACCAGAATATTTCCATCCATTTCTCCCTGGAGTTCAGCTCTGCCCTCTTCTCCGCTTTCAATTACGATAAGCTCAGACTTATCTTCCTGAATAGACAACATCATCTCAAATCCGGTCAGTTCAGAATTGACAGGCATCTGCATTCCAAATGCATCCATCAAAGTGCAGATCCATTCTCCTTTGAAATCCTCCATGGTCGGGTTTTCCACCGGTTTGCCTGGTACATATGGCTCATACTCTTCCTTTTCCTGGCTTAGGATCATTGTCGTTCCATCTGCAGTTATCGTTATTTTGCCATCAGCATACTCACATTCTACCGTTTGATCGCTATAAGTCATCAACAATTTATCATTTTCTATTTTCCACTCTGATTGATCTGCCTCTGGTTCTTCCCCACTGTAGGACGTTATGGTTTCCATCTGACCGCCTTCTTTAATATCCACGGTCACTTCCATTCCCATTACTCCTGAATGAAACAAAATGTCTCCACCCATGGAAAGCTCATTTACATACCAGGTTCCAATAACATCCTTTTCTTCAAGTGCATAAGCATTCACGCTCATCAGGCCTGTCATTAAGACTCCAACTGTTCCAGCCACCCACAGTCTCATTTTTTTGTTCATAAAAACATCTCCCTTCTTGTTATTATCGTGTTTTTTGTTATTTTCATTATACGTGAATGCTTTCCTATTTGCACTAGCACTTCTGACAGTAACTGAACTGATCGGGTACATCGAATATTAAGCAACCGCCATATTGACTTGTCTGATTTTTCATCTGCTGCGCCTACGTCAGTCACCGTAGCCACCCAGAATTTAATCCACACAAGAAAAGCCTGTGATACCACCCTTTTCAGGCAGTATCGCAGGCTCACTTTACGCTACGACATAATAAACATTACATGTTTATATTATATATTTATAATGCGGACTTGCCGCGGGTAATTCTTATTCCTCTGTTCCGTACAGAGTGATCAGCTTCTGCAGATACTCGTATCTTGCCTTAGCCTCGGACTGGTTCTTAGCGAACAGTCTGGCAGCTTTCTCAGGATTCTGACGCTGTAAGGAGTTGTAACGAACCTCACCGTTCAGGAATTCCTGATAATCTGTCATATCCGGTGCTTTGGAATCAAGGCTGAACTTGCTTCCCTCAGCAGCTGGATTGAAGCGGAAGTTGTGCCAGTATCCACACTTAACAGCAAGCTCTTCCTCTGTCTGAGCTTTTGACATACCTTTCTTGATACCATGGTTGATACATGGAGCGTATGCAATGATAAGTGATGGTCCCGGATAAGCCTCTGCCTCTGCAATTGCTTTGATAGCCTGGTTGAAGTCAGCTCCCATAGATATCTGAGCAACATATACATAACCATAGCTCATTGCGATAGAAGCCATATCTTTCTTCTTGGTCTCTTTACCGCCAGCTGCGAACTGTGCGATCGCACCTGTAGGTGTAGACTTGGAAGACTGTCCGCCTGTGTTGGAGTAAACCTCTGTATCGAATACCATAACGTTGATGTCACGTCCGCTTGCGAGAACATGGTCAACACCACCGAATCCGATATCGTAAGCCCATCCGTCACCACCGAAGATCCACTGGGATTTCTTAGCAAGGAAGTCTTTCTGTGTAAGAATGTCTTTTGCCTTGTCGCATCCGCAAGCCTCAAGAGCTGCAACCAGTTTCTCTGTTGCTGCACCGTTGGTAGCACCGCATGCAAAAGTATCCAGCCATTCCTGACCAGCAGCTTTAACATCTGCATTGTCACCGTTAGCTACAACATCTTCAATTTTTGCTTTCAGGCCATCACGGATAGCTTTCTGAGCAAGAAGCATACCATAACCGAACTCAGCATTATCCTCAAATAAGGAGTTGCCCCATGCAGGACCCTGTCCCTTAGCATTTACGGTATATGGTGTAGAAGGTGAGGAGTTACCCCAGATAGAGGAGCATCCTGTAGCGTTTGCAATGTACATTCTGTCACCAAACAGCTGGGTGATCAGTTTTGCGTAAGGTGTCTCACCACATCCAGCACAAGCTCCTGAGAACTCAAGAAGCGGCTGTTTGAACTGGCTTCCCTTAACAGTTGTCTCTTTGAATTTAGCGATAACGTCTTCTTTAACCGGAAGGGTTACACCGTAATCGAAGTATTTCTGCTCGCCCATGTTTGCTTCAAGGTTTTCCATAGCAAGTGCCTTAGCACCTTTCTTGCCTGGGCAGACGTTCGCACAGGAACCACATCCTGTACAGTCAAGAGCGGATACAGTCATTGTAAACTGATATTCATCTTTCATACCAGTCATTGGTAATGTCTTGATTCCCTCTGGAGCATTTGCAGCCTCTTCAGCTGTAAGAGCTACCGGACGGATAACTGCGTGTGGGCAGACATAAGCACATCTGTTACACTGGATACAGTTCTCCGGATTCCATACAGGGATATTTACAGCGATACCACGTTTCTCGTATGCAGCAGCACCGGATGGTGTAGTACCGTCAACATAATCTTTAAATGCAGATACAGGCAGTGTATTACCTTCCTGAGCATTAACCTTAGCCTGGATGTTGTTAACGAAATCAACAACTTCCTGACGTCCTTCTGTAGCGTGAGTCATATGAAGACCCTCGTCTGCAGCATCTTTCCAGCTCTCTGGAACCTGAATCTCAACAACCTGCTTAGCACCAGCATCGATAGCTGCCCAGTTCTTCTGAACAACATCATCACCTTTACGTCCGTATGTTGCTTTCGCAGCAGCCTTCATAAGCTCGATAGCCTGCTCCTCCGGAATGATTCCGGTAAGTTTGAAGAATGCGGACTGAAGGATTGTGTTGATACGTGTTGGTCCCATGCCGGTCTCAATACCGATCTTAACACCGTCGATGGTGTAGAATTTGATACCGTGGTTAGCGATAAATGCCTTAACCTGTCCTGGAAGATGTTTCTCAAGACCTTCCATATCCCATGCACAGTTCAGAAGGAATGTACCGCCGTCAACCAGCTCCTGTACCATGTTATATTTGTTCACATAGGACGGATTGTGGCATGCTACAAAGTTTGCTTTGTGGATCAGGTAGGTAGATTTGATCGGTTTCTTACCAAAACGAAGGTGGGACATTGTAACACCACCTGACTTCTTGGAGTCATAATCAAAGTATGCCTGAGCGTACATATCTGTATTGTCACCGATGATCTTGATGGAGTTCTTGTTAGCACCTACAGTACCATCAGCACCAAGTCCCCAGAACTTACAGTTTGTTGTTCCCTCTGGAGTGGTTACAAGCGGAGCGCCTGTCTCAAGGGAAAGGTTTGTAACATCATCAACGATACCAAGAGTAAATTTCTCTTTCTCAGTATTGTCATAAACAGCTACGATCTGAGCCGGTGTTGTGTCCTTGGAACCAAGTCCGTAACGTCCGGAGAAGATCTTAACGCCGTCAAATTTGCTGTTCTTAAGTGCAGCAACAACATCAAGATACAGAGGCTCGCCCTGAGCTCCTGGCTCTTTCGTTCTGTCAAGAACTGTGATCTGTTTAACTGTCTCAGGAATAGCATCGATAAGAGCCTGTGCACAGAATGGTCTGTAAAGACGAACTTTAACAACACCAACTTTTCTGCCAGCTGCCATTAAGTAGTCGATTGTCTCCTCGATGGTATCATTTACAGAACCCATAGCTACGATAACGTGCTCTGCGTCTGCTGCTCCATAGTAGTTGAACAGCTTGTAATCAGTACCGATCTTAGCGTTAACTTTGTCCATGTACTCCTGTACGACTGCCGGAAGAGCATCGTAGTATGGGTTACATGCCTCTCTTGCCTGGAAGAAGATATCCGGGTTCTGAGCGGAACCTCTCTGACATGGATGGTTCGGATTCAGTGCGTGATCACGAAATGCCTGGATAGCGTCCATATCTGCCATATCTTTCAGGTCTTCATAGTCCCATGTCTCAATCTTCTGGATCTCGTGAGATGTACGGAATCCGTCGAAGAAGTTGATGAACGGAACTTTTCCCTTGATTGCTGCAAGGTGTGCTACCGGAGTAAGGTCCATAACTTCCTGTACGGAAGACTCACACAGCATTGCACAACCAGTCTGACGACAGGCCATAACATCGGAATGATCTCCGAAAATGGAAAGTGCGTGGGAAGCAAGTGCACGAGCGGATACGTTGAATACACCCGGAAGCTGCTCACCAGCAATCTTGTAAAGGTTCGGGATCATCAGTAACAGACCCTGGGATGCTGTATAGGTAGTAGTAAGGGCACCAGCTGCAAGAGATCCGTGTACTGCACCAGCAGCACCAGCCTCAGACTGCATCTCTGTTACCTGTACTTCCTGTCCAAAGATGTTCTTTCTTCCCTGGGTTGCCCACTCGTCTGTAGCCTCAGCCATAACAGATGAAGGGGTGATCGGGTAAATTGCAGCTACATCAGAAAAAGCGTATGATGCATGAGCGGCTGCATGGTTACCATCCATGGTTTTCATCTTTCTTGCCATAGTTTGTTTTTCCTCCTTAAAGGTATGATGAAAATAATATTTCTAGACACAATGTGTCTAAAAGTCCATATGACATTATAGCATAATCTTCCAATGATGTCTATTTTGATTTTTGTATATTATCACATACAAAGATTACCAGTAAGCATAAAAAAAGCCAGCCAGATACTCCTTTATGGAGTCTGACCAGCTTTTTAGCATATTACATTTCCGGCATGAGAACTTCCTGAAGGGATTTTCTCTTAAGCATTTCCCACACCCCCTGCTGAATCTCACAGAGTTCTCTGTGCATGTAGCAAGGAAGATGATCTCCTTTTCCATCTGTTGGACACTCATAACCTGAAGCCATACATTCTATAATGAACAAATCCGGGTCAATAGCCTTATATACGTCAAACAGAGTCAGTTCACCAAGTGATTTATTCATGGCATATCCACCATGGACTCCGCGATATCCTTTCACAATACCGGCTTTCTGAAGTTTCTTTAGTATCTTATAGGCAAAGGGAGCGGTAATGGATTCCTTCTCGCAGATTTCATTAACGCTAAGGCGAGTTTCCCCTGACAGTGCCCGAAGAACTCTTGCTGCGTAATCGCACTCTCTTGTAATAAACATGTCTGTACCTTCTCCTTACTGGACACAAATCATACTGATTCTTATATTATGTCCCTTTTCTTCTCTTCTCCTCCCAGTATGTTCAAATTATAGCAATTTTCAACTTCTATTTCAATAGTTTTTTAATTTTTTTAACATTAATTTCACACTATTTTTAGTTATCGACTGTTTTTAGACGTTTATTTATTTCCAGGCAGATTTCTTCCGCTGTCCGATTGTCTGTTTTTATAACAAAGTCTGCAGCAGCTTCATACTTGGGACGCCTTGCCTCCATCAATTCTTTTATGTATTCCGGATTCATATTTTTTTCCAGAAGAGGTCTGTTGTGGCTGCCTTTCACTCTTTCGTAAACAGTCTCTGGTTCTGCTGTCAAAAGAACAATCGTTCCATTCTTCTTCATCTCATCTACATTGCACTGACGCATTACAGTTCCTCCGCCACACGATACTACGATATTATCCATGGCAGAAATTTTTTTTACAAGTTCGGTCTCCAGATTCCGAAAATATTCTTCCCCTTTTTTTTCAAAAATTTCTGGAATGCTCATTCCCTGTTCCTGAACAATCTGCTCATCCATCTCAATTTTGTCAAAACCGCATACCTCATGCAGGCAATTCAGGATCATACTTTTACCGGTTCCCATAAAACCGGTAAGATATATCTGTTTCTTCGGCATAATTTTTCCTCCAGTTGAATGCCAGGGAAGCAGCACCGTACACCACCTTTTAGAAAAAACTTCCGGAGCTTTTATTCATTCTGGCATTATATTCAGCCATTATAACAGCGGCTTTTTTTTTTGTAAAGTCTAAGGTTTTTGGATTTTGTAAGTTTTCTCCATGTTTCTGCTGTAAAACAGCCTTTAAACAAGAAATAATTGTTGCAAATTTGCCAGTTTACGATAAAATGAAAATCGGCTATACTTATCATTATATGTGTATTTATAAGGATAACGTTTTAATATAGGAGGAAAATATGATTTCAGCAAACAATATTACTTTGCGAGTTGGAAAGAAAGCTCTTTTCGAAGATGTTAATATCAAATTTACAGAAGGAAACTGCTACGGACTTATTGGCGCCAACGGTGCAGGAAAATCTACATTTCTGAAGATTCTTTCCGGTCAGCTGGAGCCTACCAAGGGCGACATTGTGATCACACCAGGACAACGTCTCTCTTTTTTACAGCAGGATCACTTCAAATATGATGCCTATACAGTTCTCGACACTGTAATTATGGGTAACCTTCGTCTCTATGAGATCATGAAAGAGAAGGAAGCCATTTACGCCAAGGAGGATTTTACCGACGAAGACGGAATCCGTGCCAGCGAGCTTGAAGGTGAATTCGCAGAGATGAACGGATGGGAAGCAGAATCCGATGCTGCTACTCTTCTGAACGGTCTTGGAATTGACACTGAATTCCACTATGCACAGATGGCTGACCTGACCGGTAGCATGAAGGTCAAGGTTCTTCTTGCACAGGCACTTTTCGGAAATCCTGACATTCTGCTGCTGGATGAGCCTACCAACCATCTGGATCTTCCCGCGATTGAGTGGCTTGAAGAATTCCTGATCAATTTTGATAATACTGTTATCGTGGTATCCCATGACCGTTACTTCCTGAACAAGGTTTGTACACAGACTGCTGATATTGATTATGGTAAAATTCAGCTGTACGCTGGTAACTATGATTTCTGGTATGAATCCAGCCAGCTTCTGATCAAGCAGATGAAAGAAGCAAACAAGAAAAAAGAAGAGAAAATTAAAGAGCTCCAGGAATTTATTTCCCGATTCAGTGCTAACGCTTCCAAGTCCAAGCAGGCAACCTCCCGTAAGAGAGCCCTTGAGAAGATCCAGCTGGATGACATGCGTCCTTCCAGCCGTAAATATCCCTACATCGACTTCCGCCCGAACCGTGAAATTGGAAATGAAGTTCTCATGGTTGAAAATCTTTCCAAAACCATTGATGGCGTGAAGGTTCTGGATAACATTTCTTTCACTCTTGGACGTGAGGACAAGGTTGCTTTCGTTGGTGCCAATGAGCAGGCGATTACTACTTTCTTCAAGATCATCACTGGAGAAATGGAACCGGATGAAGGTAATTATAAATGGGGAATCACTACCACCCAGGCTTATTTCCCCAAAGACAATACTCAGGAATTCGATAACGATCTTACGATCACAGACTGGCTGACACAGTATTCTGAGATCAAGGATGCCACTTATGTACGTGGTTTCCTTGGACGTATGCTCTTCCCTGGTGAGGATGGTGTGAAACGTGTCCGCGTACTTTCCGGTGGTGAGAAGGTTCGCTGCCTTCTTTCCAAAATGATGATTTCCGGTGCCAACATCCTGATTCTGGATGAGCCTACCAACCATCTGGACATGGAGTCCATCACTGCATTGAACAATGGTCTGATCAAGTTCCCAGGGGTAATTCTTTTCACCTCTCATGATCATCAGTTTGTTCAGACAACTGCAAACCGCATTATGGAAATTCTTCCAAATGGTACTATGATTGACAAGATCACTACTTATGACGAATATCTTGCAAGTGATGAGATGGCTAAAAAGCGCCATGTCTTTGAGATTACTGAAGAAGACGCTCAGGATAATTAAAACGCGTTTGAAAAGTCTTTCCGCAAGATGTACGACACAGATTTTCCAAACACATTCTTAAAAAGCTCCTCCTGCCAAATCAACTGACAGGAGGAGCTTTTCGCAGATATTGTTGTTTACTTTTCCAGAGCGTGTTTAAAAAAGAGTTCAGGGTTTATTTACTGTTTCCTGCATATCCGCTTACCGTAATATAATCAGACGGATAGTAATAAGTTACATTGCCTTTCTTCGTGGTCAGAACACCTGTATAGGATCTTCCGGCAGAGCTCTGTGGAATCAGCATAAAATGATACTTGGTTCTTCCATTGGTAGTCAGATATTTTCTCTTATAGAGTTTGCCGCCCTTCTTATTGGTGTAGCGTCTGAATGCCACATACTTGGACTTGAAGCTGTAATTTTCATAAGAGGTTGTGTTTAATCTGCGATTAATGTTAGCGCCCTTCTTAGCTGCAACAATTAATGGTAAAGTAGAAAGATTGCTTCCGGTTCTTGTCATCTTGATCCACTGACCTTTCTTGATGGTCCTTGTGTTCTTCAGTGGACTATGGCTGGAGCTCTGGTATGCTGCTGTAATCTTGCTCTTGGCATTCGGTGAGGTGATTTTCACGCTAAGTTTCACAGAACCTGATGTAACCTTAAGGCAGGCGATCATTCCTTGATTGGAAGAGGTGCTGCTCTTAATGTATGTGTTGTTAATAATCTGGCCAGAATCTGTTCTGGCGCCCTTCAAAGCTTCTGCTTCTCCGCCATATGCATATACAATATCATATCTGGTGCCGGAACTCTGCGGCTGAATGCGGTAACTGTAATTCGTAATCGCATTTGACTGAATATTGGTATTCAATAAATGAATACATCTGCCTGCTTTTACTGTGATTGGTTTAAACGATTTGGTTGCCGCTGATACCGGCAAGGTACAAAGCATGGTCATAGCAGCCGCTGCGACCCCGATCAATAGTTTCTTAAACTTCTTTCCTTCTCTCATAAATCCTCCTTGCTGCTCGTCTTGCGAGCTTAATATAATACATTTGCTGGTGGCTTTTGCTTACCGAACCCTTATCAGGAACACTTTATCATTTGTTTCTGATTCGCACTGCTGACTGTGCCAGAGTGTGTTTGAAAAAGGCATTTGGCATATAGCAGCATGCAGTGTTTTCTTTATAAATATTTTAGCATATTTCGCTTTGTTTTCTGTAAAATATATGTTTCTTACTCTTCTGCTGTGATTGCAGCCAGTTTGCCGCCTGTCACTTTCAGAAGATCCGCTACCGGCACTTTCAAGGTCAGGCCGATTCTCCCCCCGCTTACATAAATTTCCTGAAAATTTCCTGCCGAAGCATCAAAAACCGTGGGAAAAGGTTTCTTCATTCCAATAGGGCTGCAGCCACCGCGAACATAGCCTGTGATCTTCGTAATATCTTTCACATGGATCATATCAACTGCCTTCTCTCCTACTGCTTTGGCAGCTGCCTTACGATCCACTTCTTTCTCAATCGGAACTACAAATACATAATATCCGCCGCTTTTCCCTTCCATCACAAGCGTTTTAAAGGACTGCTCATAAGGTGCTCCTGTAATATCCGCACAATGGATTCCATCAATAAATTCATCACATTCATAAGCAAGTGTTTCATACTTTACCTTCTGTCTGTCCAGCATTCGCATTGCATTTGTCTTTGCTTCTTTTGCCATTTCGGGTCAACCTCCTGTAATGTATTGGCATAGTAAAGTTTTACCATAGAATTATGTTTTCGTCAATGGAATCTGTCGGGCTGATTTTGTCCCAGAAAAAAAAGGAGGGCCAGGACTTATCAAAAAGTCCTGGCAAGTATGAAAAAGAAAATATGATCTATACGATTAAAAAGGTTATCGCCTTTGTTTGATTATTAATATACCTGGAATCTGTGATGAAATTGTGAGGGAGATTTGATGGGTTTGTGAAAATTTCTGTGAGTAGAAGTCAAATTTTAGCACCCACATTATATGATATGAGTGTCAAAAGGTCTTTTGACACTCATTTGATACCCGGATTGCTACGCAGCTACGCTGCTCCCGCAATCCTCCAAATATTCGAAATCCGCTGATTTACTGCGTAAATCGCTACTTTCTCATATTTGGCGTGTCCCAAGCTCAAAAGCCTTATCGTGCAAGCACGAACAGCTTTTTGACCTTTTGACACTGGTATCATTATATATATGCATTCAGAATTCCACTCTCATTTTGCCCACGCGAAATTGTTTGTGTGGGCATGACGCAGGCAGAGCCTGCATGTTAACTTTGTGGATAAAAAATGAGCACCCTGTATTTTGTACAGAGTGCCCAATTTTATTGCTATATAGCAATTATAGTTTATTCAATTATTAGAACTTACCAGCCTTAGCAGCTTCCTCAACGGAAACTGTAAGCCTTTATTTTACAGCATTATTATAGCTTTTGTTAGTTACTCATATGTTACATATCTCTTCGTATGTTACCTCACTCTGTTTTCGCTATATTAAAATAAGAAGAAAAGCCCTTGCTTTTCTGCGGGCAGCTGCAGGAAAGCAAGGGCTTTTCTCATATCTAAGGGATATATTTAATGTACCAGATTCTTTCTCATCTGTCGAGTTTTATCGTGCGAGATAATGCGACAGATTTCGACATCACAGGTTCTTCACCAGGACTGTGAATCCTGCTGCCTTCAGCTTCTTCACCACTTTGTTGGCAGCCTTCTTTGTTCTGTAGGTGCCAACCTGGACACGGTATGGGACAGAACCGGATACTTTGCGGATACTTGCTGAAAATCCTTTTTTCTTAAGCATTTTCACCATTACATCTGCATTTTCTTTTGTTCCGTAGGCTCCAGCCTGGATGTAATACTTGACGCTACTTTTCTTCTGCAAAAGATTTTTAATCTGATTTTGTGTCTTTTCTCCGGCAAGGGCATCCTCAGTCAGGCCGTTATCCTTCTGGAATGCCTTAACTGCTTTTTCGGTAGCGTTACCGAAGATTCCATCTGCACCTGCTGCTCCGCAGTTATATCCCAGTTTTATAAGATTCTGCTGAAGCTGTTTAACTTCGTCTCCAGAATCTCCCTTTCGAAGATAATTTCGTTTTTCTGGTATACCCATATAATATGCGGTCTTTTCTACAAAAGATGTCCACAGTCCTTCATCCAGGATCCTGCGCGGGCAATGTTTACGTGATGCATCATAGTGACGTTTCAACCGATCCGTTCCCCAACCATACTGTTTCAGCAGAAAAGCAGCCAGTTGTTCTGCCTTGTCTACAGCCACGTAATAATCCGTCTCCGGATTTACACAGATTTCAATATTGATGCTGTTTCGATTTGTGATTCCATACTTGCCTTTTCCATCTCCTACCGCCCAGGCTCCGTCTGAATGCTCCAGGGTCTGGTAAATACTTTTAGAATCCACATAGTAATGCACAGTGGTATCCAGGTTTCCATTACTCATGGCTCTTGCGTGAGCGTTTGCATCCGCATCTTTTCCCCAGTTATCTGTCTCATGGATTACCACGTAAGCCGGTTTGTTCTGACCTACATAGCATTTCTTTTTGGTGATCATTTTAATAATATCCATAGTCTTCCTCCACAAAAAATGAGGGCGATCACTCGCCCTCGTCAAAATCTTCTCCATCTTTATTGATTGCCTTGTCTGCCACTTCCAGCCCCCTGATTAAAATCTTCGGAACCTCCCCTCCCATCTCCACCAGATTCTCACAAATAGATCTGATCTCATTTACTAACAGGGATGCCAGGACAAAGAAGCCAAGTAATGTGGTAATTCCCAAATCAACGCCAAGCGTCTTTCCAATCTCCACAAACACTGCAGATGCCCCAAAGGCTACCGCAATCATGATCCAGTAAGCCAGTTTTTTCAGTACCCCTTTCCATCCGGCTTTGGAATTTTCCTTGTGTGTCAGTCTGGCTTTCATCCAGCCTGTGATCCAGTCGGCAACATTAAATGCCAGGAACAATGCAAACAGGATCCAGTGCTCTCCAAAGATATAGCTCAATACAGCAACAGCTGCGCCAACAATGGCATTATACGTATCAATCACCTTCATAATTATGTGTTCTCCTTCTTATTATATTATTTTATGGTATAAAAATAAGACCGGTTACGGTCTCGCTCTAATCTCCATTTTATATTCCTCCATTTAGTTTTCTTTGAAATTTTGCATTTTCTCCATTTTATCCACTCTGAGATTAAGTTCTTGCATTGCTTTTACAACATACGCAATCATCTGTAAATTATTGACAGATTTATAATATGGGTGTCCGTCAAGTACTCCGCCACCATCGACAAGATTAGGATCAAGCTGTTCAAGCTCATCTGCTATAAAGCCAATCTTGTATTTCTTATGGGAATCTTTTCGCTCGAATGAACGAATTTTCATTGATTCTATTACTTTTGTGGCGTCTTCTACTTCGGTGTCTTTTATGTCACCTTTTAGTCGAATATCAGAAAGAGCTGTACTGCATACCCTTCCGAGACTAAACCATTTCCACGATCCATCAAGTCTGGTTTGAATCCAAATTGATCCGGCGTACGAATCTCCGTGATAAATAAAAGCTCTGTTTCCGGCTACTTTCTCGCCGAGATATATTCCTACCGCAGTATTCGAACCAGAACCGCCCACATTATACCCAACGTAAATGTTTCCAAAATTTCCGTCAACTGCTAGTGGGATTATTCCATTGTTAGCGTTATAAAAGCTGAAGAAATTTTCATCACCTGTACTTGTTGCAGCGCCAAAGCGCCAGTCTACTGATCCTCTATTGGACTGATACTCGTAAGTTGTATTTATTATGTTATTACTCTGAATAAAACCGCCAATGGACATATTGCCAGTGGTGGTTATACCTTTCCCGTTATATGCCCGAATCCAATCGGAATCAGCCATATACCAGCCACCACCATAATTCTCGCTATACCATCCTGTATTACCACGCGATCTAAACCAATTAGATGCATATATGGTATCGGTATTTATATCTGCAGTCGCAGTTATTGTTTTTCCCTGTACTTTGCCAGGAGTGGTAATATCTCCACTGTATAAACTCAGACTACCATACATCGTGATTGTTTTATCGAAAAACTCGAACCCGGCACCACTTTGTATAGATGTTCCGGTTCCCATTTTTCCAAGTTTTATGGATGTTCCGTCAAAGTATAATATTTTCTGGCTGCTATTACCATTGTAAATAGAATAGGATTCATTTGCTGTCATTGTGTTTGCCACAATATCAGATCCGGATATTTTTCCACCTTTCAGCGTAGCTCCTGTAATTGAACCGGATGCTGTAATGTCCTGCGCAAAGATTTCATCTATATCCATCCTGCCGCCGGATATAATTGTTTTTTTACCATCTTTGTTCTTAATCACAAGACTTTCGGTAATCAATTCCGTAACGCGATCAGTCAGAATAAAATTTGTACTGGATTCACCTGACTCAACAAGCCAGGTGAATTTTTCCGCGGTTTGACTGGCTGTGGTTTTTATATTGTTCACCTTTTCATCATTGGTGCCTATATAGGATTCAACTGTACTTTGGAACTGCCCGGCAGTTTGAATGTATTCAGATGTATTTGTCTTGAATTTTTTATACTCTTCCTGAGCCTTATCATAATCTGTTTTAAACTCTGAAAACTTAGAGCTTACACCGCTGGCCGTCTGCTCTACTTCTCCCAGTTTGGAATACATCGTAACGCGACCAGACTGCAGTTCTGTAATTTCGTCCTCGGATATTATAGCGGATATCTTTCCCTGCACTATGGATAAATTTGTTTCATTTGCCTGAAATCTTTTTAGGATGGCATTCTTGGCAAATATGGATACTTCTTTTTCAAAGCGCACACTACCTCCCTCCTTTTCTTTTTTTGAAAAAATTCATAATAAAAGACACCACATGGGTGCCCTTTAGCATGAATTCTTCTTTTCTGCATACAAAATAGTGAGAGCTTTCACGAATTTAATGGAAATATTGATTTGTTAAGTGATCAATATATCGTCGCTTCAACTGCAGATTCCAAAGGGAGTTTACCTACTGAACTTGTCGGAAACAGATATATTATTATTGGTGATACACTATTAACAGATACTGGATTGCAATACGGTGTTCAATTTGCATTTAGCTTTGGCTCAAGTAAGATTGCAATTCGAAACTGCAATTTTAATAGTGATAATGTAGGGAAATATTCTGATTGGCGGTACATATAAACACTATTAAACCTTTGTGATTTTTCCGTCATTTATATTCCATCGTTCTGTGCTATTGTTGTAACCAAATAATATTACGACACCGTATGTTCCGTTTGCGTAACGATAGCCAAGCATGAGATACTGTATATTTGCAGTGAAAGTGCCATAAAATGCTCCATCTTTTTGAATAGTATTGTTAAGCGCATCCCTCATACAAGCATCAAGACCTCCTAGTTCGATTACCTCGGAGTCTTCGTAACGAATGTGTTGAACTGCAAATTTATTATTTGAAATTTTATCACTATTTTATATGTCGTCTTCCTTTTTGCTATAAATGTCCATCCAATCCTCAACAGGCCGTGTTTACCCAAGCCACCTTTTCAGCCGGCTTTTTTCTTCGCCTATTGCAAGTTACTTTATGCCATTAATCGCATAAATGAAGCTTTCACTGTTTCATCTTTAACTGATACGTATAACATGGTCGTATCAGGTTTGGCATGACCGGCATAAGCTTGGATCTCCTGCAACGGTACACCTCTGGTTCCTGCATCAGTAAGCAGTGTTCGCCGGAACTTATGCGGATGTGCATGTATTCCGGCTTCTGTTCCAAGCTTGCGTAACATTGTTTGAATCGCTTCCCTTTGCAGTCGGCTATAAGGTTTCCGATCTACAACAAATAAAGCTGGATTGTCATCTGTTCGGCTTGCCAGGTATTTCTTCAAATGATATATGCACCCCTCCGTAAGATACACTTTGCGCTCTTTCTTTCCCTTCTGTCCATATATCACAATTTCACGGTTAGGAAAATCAACATCTTCGCGATTGATTGATACTACCTCTCCAATACGCCCAGCAGTACTGTAAAGTAGCTCCATGATGGCTACGTCTCGTTCTGTCTTGGCTATATCTTTAAGATGTTCCCTTTCTTCTGCAGTATATGGTTTCTTAAGCTTCTGAGGTACTTTCACCTTTCGCAGTCTCCTGGAAGGATCCCGATTGATGTAGCCTTCATCCGTAGCCCATGTAAAGAAACTGCTTATATAGTGCCTAAGAGTCTCCAAATATGACAGAGAAATCTTTCTTTGTTCCTGGTACATGGCAAGATAATATCTCAAATCGTTAGTAGTTATCTCATGGATTTTCTTATTCAGTCCTATAAACAACATTGAAATACACCGTTTGTAAGCAATCATAGTAGATTCCGCACAATTTTCCAAGCGCTTACTGGCTATGTACATTTTCAGAATTCTTTCCCAATGCCTCTCTGATGTTACTAATTGCGTACATTCCTCTTTTACTTCCAATCCGTGTAGATTAATTGCCAATACGTTTTCCAATTTCTGTAATTGTTCATCTGTCAAACTGTCCTGCATAGCTGCTACCACATTTTTTATAAAATTTTCTGTCATAAAAGTATCACCTCCTTACCACAAGTATAATCGGTATCATGGTAAGGAAGCTACTTTTTCCTATAAGCTCCAGCAAACAAAATAGTGAGACCAAAAAATACATTAGCAGAGCTGAATATATAAAAACCGAAAATAATCGTACTCTATATCGTATTGCACCAATCGTTTCAGATATTAGCGTATTGTGCATTAATAGAACTGGGCTTTATCTTATAACTCTCGGACAAACTGGTGGAGTATTTAATAATGCATCAGTAAAAAAAATATATGAAGGTGGAAATGATGCCAAAATTCAAATTGGTGAGAATAGAAAAAGTATAATTTTTGAATGTGATATATATTCCAATCCTATTTTTATTAGTGTTTTTAAATAACCTTGTATAATTATTATTTTAGTAAAGTAATCGTCAGATTGTCGCCTGATGATAATACCATTCCATGAAGCCATTCAAGAGATTTGCTTTTAAATGTGACTCCGTTCTTTGGAAAGATGTTATTTATCCAGATCACGCAAATGCCTTGGAGAAAATTGATACCCCTTCATTATTATTTGGTACTGGCAGAACAAGACCATATATTATTATGTTCAACGACAGAATTGGCAGTTCTCTTTTCGGAGGAGGTTTTACGGTCATATTCGGGTACATGTATTCGATGGACGATTATGGCGTACAAATAGCAATATATTATTCTGGAACTGTTAGAAAACGTCATAAACTTGCTGGGACTTGGCAAGAGTGGACAATTATTCATTATTAAATAATAGCTGGTAAATATTACAATAGCAAAAGAAAAATACATATATCTTGCTGACTAGAACAATTGTATATAAATGAAATCAAGCCTTTATAACTTCGCCATTATTTATATTCCATCTTTCAGTACTATTATTATATCCGAACAATATTACAGCACCATATGCGGCATTTGAATATCGATATCCAATCATAAGATACTGTATGCCTGCGACAAAAGTACCATAAAATGCTCCATCTTTTAAAATGGTATTGTTAAGAGCATCTCTTACGCAAGCATCCAGACCACCCAGTTCGGATACTTTGGTGTCTTCATAATAAATGTGTTGAACTGTAAATCTATCATTCGAAATTTTATCACTATTTAGTGTGTTCAATGCCTGTATTATCGTCTTCTGCCCTGCATCCAGAGCGAAGGTCTGGGAAAGCAATCCATTCAAAATCTGCTTTGTCAAATCCTCCAACGTAATAATCCCACCCTCATTCGTGGTGGGATCGATGAACATCAATTCTTTCCCTGCGGGAATCTGTGTTACTTTTGTGAGGCCGTTTGCGTCCTGGCCGTCTTGTGGTAATGCCATAGCTTAATCTCCTTTCTTCATACCGCATCTACATTCAGATTGACAGCTTTCCCTCCGATCACAAGGAGTTTGCCGCCTACTATGAGCGCTGCGGTCTTGTATGTGGTAAATCGTCCGATCACCACACCGCCAAACATGTAATCTTCATTCTTTACTTTGATACTGTAGCCGTAACCCAGGAAGCTCTCACCGCTTTCAGTCTTTTTTCTCCAAGAAAACCATGCTGCCGGATAATTCTTTGTGACCTCGCTTCCATTCTGGTACACAACTGCAGTCACAGTTGTGGTGCCGTCTTCGTTGTCATGATAGCGGACATTGTACAGAAGTGAATTTCCCACCAGACCGTGGAGGTCTGTAGTCGTCTCGGACAGATTCATCTTTAAACCATCCACGCTTGTCTCAATGTTGGCTACTTTCTGGTTTGTCGTGACAATGGCAGCTTTTGCCTGGTCTGCGGTCTTCTGAGCGGCTTTGATATCATCAGCCAGGCCTTCCGCATCCGCAAGGAGCATGACGGTCTGGATATCCAGGTTCTGGGCTCCGGACGCATCATATAGGGTACAGCGGATCATGTTCACGTCAGCTCCGGAGGGAGCATATATCTTCATGATCTCAGCAGATGAAGAACCATACTTCAAAACATAGGTCTTTCCATTGTCTTTTGATTCCTCGATCTGAAAAATTCCGGAATAGCTGCTGATGATCCCATTGTCATTCTTAAATGCTGAGAAAGTCACACTTTCCGGAACCAGAGTCTTTCCGTCCTTTTGTTTCCGGATCACCTGGCTGCTGACGCGAAGGTCATAACTGAGACCAATCTTTCCGTCCTTTGCCTTGCTGATGGAAAATCTCTTGGTGATCCAGGAGCCCATTGACTTTACAACAAGCGTTTTACCGCCTACAACAAGCCCTTTTCCACCGACCAGAAGAACTTTCCCTTCCAGTCCGTAAAGCCCCGAAATATCCACGTAGCCGTTGTCAGAAGTCATTGCTGTGACCTGATACGTTCTGGTTTTCGGGTTCCAGGTACCGCTTACACCTTCAGAAGCTTTCACCGTAATCTGGTCAATGTGATCAGAAACATCCGTATCACCCAGATACACGGAAAAAGTGGTATGACAGCTGCTGTAATCTCCACCGGAACCATCCGTATAGGTATGGACCACATGTGCATCATTGTCCAGGGAAGCCCCGATTGCATCCAGGGTGGAAATCCCGGACAAAGTGTCCAGGGCTTTCTTCGCCGCGTCAGAAGCTGCATTTGCTGTGTTGCTGGCGGCATTTGCGGTACTGGCGGCATTGGATGCAGTCGTAGAAGCACTGACAATGTTGGTATTCATCTGGCTGTATAACTGGTTCAGGCTCTGGTTCTGATCGTCAAACCAGATCCGGCTGCTCTTGATGCTCTGGGAGCTGCCGTTGATAGCCGACACCACCGAAGGGATATCCAGCTTAGTGCCGGCAATGGATGCGTTATCCGCTACCATCTTATTGACGATCAGACCATCTGCAATAGCTCCTTCTTTCACACCTGTGGCATCCAGCAGAATCCCTTTTCCGGTCTTATCGAACAGGGAAAAGGTAAAATCACCGTTTGCATCCCTGCCAGCCTGCATCCGGACAGTTCCGTCTGCGTCCCTCCACTGCTGGGTTGCCCCCTGGATCTTAATCCCGCCATCGTCAGATGTAATCATAAATTTATTGGTGGAAATAGTGCCGCTTAAAAGATCCCCGACCGTGACCGTCTGCATAACTGCAGTTCTGATCAGTGCAGAGTCAATCACAGCATTCTGGGAAGTAAGGTGGATGTTCTGCAAATCCCCCACACCGGCACCACCTGCAAGCAGGGTTTTGATATTGGCATAACTGGAATCCAGGATATTGATCTTTGCATTGGCGGCAGTAAAATTTGTAGCAGTCAGATCCCTAAAGCTTCCAAACTCTGCATCCAGGTTCTGTACCGTCGCATTGACCGCATTCAGATTCTGGATTGTTGCAAATTTTAAATTGGCAGTATCCACATCCAGCTTATTGATCATTGCGTGGTCGATCATCACCAGCTGTGCATAATACCGCTCCATTTCTTTTGTGGCAGGACCTTTCCAGTTTGCATTTGTTTCATCTTCTGATAAACCCACAGCCTCCACAGAATCCGTAAAACCGCCATCATACTCCCTTTCCAGTTTCATCAGCGGAACCTTATAGGAGCCCCCTTTTCTGTCTTCCACGGTGAGGACGTCCCACGGATCTAGCCGTGGGTCTCCCATCATCCGTAGGGAGCCTGGCATATAGGAAAAACCTTTCAGGGAATCCATCACTTTGTCCAGGATATCCTGTGTCATAAACGGATTGGAAAAGATCACTGCCCTTGGTCCGTCTCCGGATGAAACAGAAACATCTTTCCCCTCTTCATCCTGGCCAGTGTAGCAGGTAAGCTTTTCCACCTGGAACAGATAATCGTTGTGTTCAAAAGAATCCCAGTATCTGCCGGTGCTGGCCGTATAACCGCTGTCCACGTAGCTGTGCAGTTCAATCTGTCCGTTTCTGTTACATACCGCAAAACAGCCATGAAGCTGTGCTGCGTAAGAAAGGACCTCCCTGCAGCTGTAACCTTTCGGAACTTTCATGGAAATGCCGGAAAGACCATCTGTTACAACCATCACCCCTGTGATTTCCTGGATCCTTTTCAGAACAGCTGCCGTATCCGTACTGTCTCCGTCCATAGAGAATGTACGCTCTGTTTTCATCATCCGGTCATAGGCTGTAAACTCAATCTGTTCTTCATTTCTGGATGGTTTTCCAGGCGTGAAATATCCCATGGGGATGTATTCCACCAGACCGTTCACTTCCATTCCGATCTGGACCAGGAGCTCATGCCCCTCAATGGCTTTTCCCGGATCCGGAATTGTGATGGTAACGTACTGGCTCACTGTGGAGCCAAGGGAAAAATCATCCTCCCCTTCTGCTCCGCCAGTAAACTTAATGCTTTTCGCATTTGTTATGGATACATCATCATATGTGATGAGTGCTTTAAAAGTTCGGGAATCCTGTAGTACCAGGTTTCCAAAAGCTTCTGAAGACTGCTGATACACAGGACCACCTCCTACTCAGTCATGATCTCAAGTGTTTCCAGGTCAGCCACTGTCAGGGCATCATAACGTGGATCGTCACATTTCTCAATCTCTTCCTCAGAAACAGTATGGATGCCAACCTCTGTCTCAATCGCCAGAAGCTCATCCAGGTCTTTTGCAAAGCCCTCTTTGTCCTCGATGGAATACTGCCCGTTCTCAACCAGGAACTTTCCATCTTCGCCTTTTGCTGCGTATTTCTCAAGCAGTTCCTGACGCTCTGCATCATAGGCATTGGCTGCATCACTGACTGCTGCCAGGTTCTTCTTGATCGCATAGCCAAGCTTTACCGTCAGCCGCTTCTCCCTTAAGGAAGCGCAGCCATTGACAAAATTTAATATGTCTTTATTTTTCAGTTTCATCTGCAGTACCTCCTGTTACACGTTCGTCCTCAGCAGCATAGACAATCTGGTTAAATGCTTCAATATCCTTTCTGCATTCTGCCCTGTTTGCCTCGTACAGGTCACGGTCCTGTACGGTAATGCTGGTGCTCGCGTTCCCAGCTTCAGGGATCTGTGCAGACATGTAGACCACAGGTCTGCCGTTGATCATAGAATTAAAATTCATGGATACTGATTTTGTTCCTTTTAACATTTTGGTTTCCTCCTATTTTTGAACGATACTTACTGATGCTGATTTATAGTAAAAAATCCCATCTCCGATATATCCGAGTACCTCTTTTGTCAATGTTCCCCTGTATGTGGTAATAGTCAGATCTATTCCATCATCATGAAAAGAGATAGGAAAAAAGCCTGCAACCATAATCTTTTTTATAGCTGCAAGCTCTGTTTCCGTAAGAATGCCCCACTTTATAGCTATGTCTTTCTTTTCTGCGACCACGTCACCGATCATGCTTCCGGAAGCACTACGGCCCGTGTTCGCGCTCCAGATAATCTGATCATTTACAGATATCGATACCGGAGAAGGGAGCACGGTGCTCCCTGACCACAATATTTTCTTTGCCATAATGCCTCCTTACACAAGCAGTTCCGGTTTTCCGGTTGCTTTTGTATTCTGGTTGGTTTTTCGGATAAAATATTTTCTTAGAGATTCCGGATCCAACGCAACAATCGGCATATTCTGTAAAAACGCCAGGATCTGTTTCAGAACTGCCAGCAGTTCGGCATCATTCGCACCGCCTGCTGCCAGAGAAGCTGCCTTTAACGCCATCTCCTGAAGCTTGTCCTCTGGAGAAACAATCTCGCCCTGGTGGCGGTTATCACCGATCATGGCGAGCTGTGGCGTATTCGCTTTTACGAAGCCTCCGTTTGCCAACATTGGAATGGTTCCGATCGTAGGAATGTTAAATCCGTTAAACCCCCACCAGTTTCCGCCTATTCCAGGGATCCAGTCTGGTACCGTGATTTTGAAACGGATATTATTTACTTTATTAATGAGACCATTCACTGTGCCAAGTACGCTATTGAAGCCACCAATAATTGCATTAATCGGTGTCTTGGAAAGGTCTGCCAGCCCTTCAAATACTCCTTCGAAAATGTCCTTTATTCCTTTCCACGCCTTTTCCCAGTTCCCTGAAAATACTCCTGATACAAAATCATTTAATCCGCCAAATACTTTCTGGATATCTCTGATCGTATCTTTCCCGCTCTTTAAGAAACCGTTAAGCACACCGCCCAGAATGCCGAAATTTTTCGACCAGTCTGTTGCAAATATATTTGCAATATACTCATCAAACGGCCGAAATACATTTTCCTGTAGAAAACCGATCACAGAATCTGCAATCGTTTTGAAGCCTTCCATGATTTCTTTTAAGCCCTGGAAACATTTCGAAAAATCACCTGTAAATGCCCCTGTGCAAAAATCAATAAAGCCACTAAGCACATCTGTTATTCCACTGATTACGTCCCCGGCTACTGACAACAGATCCAGGAAAAGGTCTCCAATTCCCTGTAGTACCGGTCCGATAACTGGCATGATATTTTCAATAATCCACTCAATCAATGGCTGTAGCAATGTTTCCCAGAGGGCCTGCAGGTTCTCAAATACTTTTCCAACCAGTACAATGATTCCATCAAGGGCTGGCTGTACATGTTCCTGCCACACTGTTGAAAACTTCTCGGCCAGATTATCAAGAACAGGTGAAATATTAGAATTCCAGCCATCCAGGAAAATCTGTACGATATCAGATATTCCCTGCGCAACAGATGTTATAAACGGGCTAATATACGTTTCGTATACTTCTGAAATCTTTGAAAAGGTATCTGTCACTGACTGATGTAAAGTATCAAGCACGGTCTGAATCGGAACGAGAAGATTCTCAATTGTTTGTTTAATTTTCTCCGCATTCTGTACTACAGGAGTAACTACAACGCTTTCAATATCCTTTATGAACTGTGCTCCGATCTCTATCGCACCAAGAAATCCATCTGTAAAAATGCCAATGATATCTGCGGTAATCCCTTGTCCTTCTGATCCAGCGAATACAGAAAATATATCAGCAAATGCCGTCCAGAAATCCCCCGCAAGTGATGCAATGTCTCCTGCAATATTGAAAAGAGACACTAATTTACCTCGTATATAGCTACTGCTTTTAGAAAGATATCCTTCAATCCCGCCAGTAAGATTGGACGCAATCGTTATTCCAATACTGGCAAATGAACCTATCATCTTTCCAAACGACAGTGCAAAGGAATTGGCACAATCATTTGCTGCTTTCACAACATCCGGATCTGTAAATATTTCTTTCAGAGTTTTCCCGATATTCTTAATATTTTCCGTAATGGAACTGATTCTCTTTTCAGAATCACCAAATCCTATCTTAAAGCCTTTTTTGAATACTGCTGCCAGCTCTTTGCAGCGTTTTAACAACCCGGACATCTTTTTGTCTATTTTATCTATGACAGTTTCTCCCCGGGACAGATTTCCAAAATCAACTCCAGCTCCACCGACGCCAGACGTTCCTGCACCGCTTCCAGAACTTGGTGTTGAGCTGTCACTGGATGTATTGCTGTCCAGTTTATTGATCTGGTCGAAGCCCATGAGGGTGCGCATTTTCTCAGCTGCTTTCTGGGCGGATTTGGCAACGCCATTATTGGCACTGGAAAGATTATCTGCAGAGCTGGCCGCATTGTCCATTCCGGTGCTTGCGCCTGCTGCCGCACTCCCAATAGCTGAAATCTGCCCGGAAGCACTGTTACTGGATTTCTGACCGGTGATCAGCTCTGTAAACGATTTAAAGGCGTTTGCCAGAGTAATTAGTTTTCCGATTACCGTGTTGATCACTCTGATAACCGGAGTGAAAAGGTTTATCAGTCCCTGGCCAATCGTAGCCTTCAGGGAATCAAACTGCAGAGTGAGTATCCTTACCTGGTTTGCCCAGGATCCTGAGGTCCTTGCAAAATCCCCCTGAGCTGCTGCCAGCTGGTTTTGTACGAAGGAATACCTTAACGCAACCTTTTCTGCTTCTGACATCTTCGCCGTTGTTTTGCCGAAGCCATTCGCCAGAGCATAACTGTCAAGGGCAGTCTGAGTCATGACTACGCCAAGATCTTTCAGAGATTCCGTTTCACCTGTGAAAACGGATTTCAGCTTGGTGTAAGCTTCATCCTGTGACAGATTATAGAAAGACGCTACATCACCTGCCAGCTTGGTAAGACTGGATCCCATGTCATAAGCCTGTTCCTCGGAAAATCCAAAGGCTTTCGCCATTGCCCCGAAGGTACCGGTGAACTGCTTTGCCATGGTCTCGGAAAGTCCAAAGCTCTGGGCTGCGCTCTTGGCAAATTTATCAACCTGTGCGGTCATATTCGGGAATGTAACGTCTACAACGTTCTGAACCTCCGCCAGGTCTGATCCAAACTCCAGGCACGACCTTCCGAAGTCAGTCAGCTTCTTAACTGCAAATGCACCAACTAACAAGCTCCCTAGTTTTCTTGTGAGCGTTCCTATCCCGCTTACCCGAGTCTTTAATGATGAAGCATCATCCTCAATTTCAGAAGATGTTTTTTTGAATTGGCTTCCAATTCCCTTTATGTGTTTCTTTACTTCTCCCGAACCGCTTTTGCTATCTCTTTCAATTAAGAGCCAAGCTTTTCGAAACGCCTCACTGGCAGACTCACCTTCTTTTTTATAAACAGATGCAATAGCTGCAGCCTTAGACTTAGCAGAACGCGCCGTTTGGCTGAGAATTTTATCAATTTCCGTGTTCCCAGTTTTGATCGCTTCTGTTGATTTCTTTGCAGCCTGTGAAAAGCTCTGATTAAATCTATCTTTTACTTTTTTACAAGAATCATTGATGCTTGCAAGCATTTTGCTACCATCAAATGATAAATCAAATGAAATTCCAGCGATGCTTGTTGCCATATATGCCACCTGCCTCTATCATGAGGACATCGACACATGGCACTACTTGTCCTGGTTAATCTTTATTTCAAATTCTTTTTTACAATGGCGCCCCTGGCACCGGATGAAAACGCCCCGGCATTTTGCGTCCGGGGTGTACTGTACTTTCTGTTCGTGTCCGCAGAAGGGGCATTTTACCTTTTCTTTATCCATTCACACCTCCTGCCATATCAATAAATGCCTGTTTCATAGCCTCCAGGAATTTATCTCTGTCTTCCTCTGAAACCTTCATAGCCTGTTTAGTTCTCCATTCGCGGCGAATCCGGCGCTGTTCCGGAGTGAAATGCTTCAGGATCTCTTCATTCTCTTCTGCACGAATTGCTACAATCCTGCCAAGGGCTGTATCCGGGCCTATTCCGGATAGAAGATCCGAAAACTCGTCCCAGGACATCCCTGCTGGAATTTCCTTAGAAAGACGTAACCCGTACTGTGATTGAAACGATGATGCGATCAGATCAAAATCATCTATCAGATCATAGTACGGGTCACTGCTCTCCCTGGTCTTCTTCTCCCTGAATCAGTTCCATTGCAGTCTGGATAACGATCATAAGATCTTTGAAAGGCAGACGCATTTTTTTAATCTCATTACGGTCTTTTTCGCTGAACAGCTTTTCATAAGCCGCAATTGTTGCTTCTGTATCAGAAGAGTCTTCTTTGAACAGACCCATGATTTCAAGCATGGTGCCTGCATCTGCATTTACCACAAATTTTCTCCCTTTAATGATGAGGGTAGGATTTTTGTCGAAGCTCAATTTATCTGTAATATCAATACATTTCGCCATTTGTTTTCTCCTTTTTTCTTGCTAAAAAACCGTATTTACTATGCAGCTGGTGTAATCTCCGGTTTTCCATTGCTCATGATATCAAATTCAAGAGGTGCTACAGCTGTGGAATCTCCGGATCCAACATTCTTCACATTGATAACTGATTTTGTAAACTTCACAACAGTACCATCCGGGAAAGTCCACTGCGTATCAGCTTCCGCATTTCTTCCGTTCTTCCATGCCAGTCCTGCAACAAAATCATTTCCGGCATCCCCGACATTACGTTTTGCAGTTACTGAAATTGTAACGCTCTTGGATGTCATTAAACGTCTGGTCCATCCTTCTGTATCAAATGGGTTCCATTCTTCCACTCCATTGTCAAAAGATACGGAAAAGGTTACACAGTCTGCAATATTTTTCAGTGAAGCAGTACCGCCTGATGCTGTGTCTACCTGGAACTGGTTCTCGTAACATGGATATACGCCAGACTTGGAACCTGCGAACAGCTGAAGGTTCATCACAATTTTATTCTTCATCCTTATTTCCTTTCTTTTCAAAAATCACAGCCAGCTCTATAACCATCTCATAGATACCGGAATCATCTACGCCGATATCCTGAAGATCATAGACTGGCAGGATAAATTTAATAGTTTCATTGTTTACAGTTGCATTTCTGGTGGCTCTGACAGCTTCAAATAAGGCTTTTCCGGCTTTTTCGGTCTCGCGCTGGGATTTATTCCAGTGTACCAGTAAAGTGACGTATTTCGTGCCATAGGACTCCAGCTGAGGTCCACCGATTGCCACCTTATATTCATGCTGGTGTTTACTGTTATAAACTCCAACCATTTTTTCCGGTTTGTCCGGAATTGGTCCCACATACACAGTCCCCTGTGTGAGCGTCTCAATATAATCCCTGATATCTGATAACATCATAACCCTGTCAGCCTCCTGTAGTTTTCTTTAAATGCTTCCACTGCAACATCAGCATTTTTTCCACCTGGAAGCCAGTCCTCGTACCATTTGCCTTTTGCATTCGGGTTTTCATCCTTCTTAAAATGAAATTCCGGATGGAAATACAATCGTCTGACATAAGGTGTACTGGATATAATGCTTACTTTTCCATGACTGCTTTCAGATGTATCTACAAAAGTACTCTCATTCTGTAAAACACCGGTATCTCTTGGAAACACCTGTGCCTGCTTAACTTCTTCATGTAAATCTTCTGCAGTCTGCTCCAGGGCTGCCACCTGTGCCTGTGTCAGCTGATTGATCTTCGGAAAGTTAAGTTTAACAGTCGAATTGACCTTGATCATATCAGAAGCACCTCCGTGTAATTTACGGTACCGTCCGGATTTCTGGCTTTCCTGGCTTCCTGGATCTTTCTCTTACCACCAAATATGGTTGCTGTACCGCCAGATATTACCGGAAGCTCTGGGCAGATATCTCCCGGAAATAATGCGGATCCAGTAATCTGAACCATTTTCTTGTCAGCTGTGAAGATCGTCTTTGCTTTGTCCTGGTAATTGCATTTCCCGGAATATTCAAAACACGGAAGAGGCTCCCCGTATTTATCCCGCCCTTCCTGTTCCATCACTAAGCTGATATCCGTCCTGCAAAGCCTTTTGGGTACTAAACATGGATATTTCATAGCTCACCTCGCTAATCTGCAGCACAGCCCAGTCTGGCACAGCAGTGCATACAGATCTCTTTTCATTGCCACGCCTTTGTCTGTGAATATGTTCCAGCTGCTGCCGAACTGGGCTGATACACCGTTAATGCTGTAGCTTGAAAGTATCGAATTGATCTCATCTGCATTCTCGGTTTCAAAATCTGCCTGCTGGCAGACAACATCCTGAATGATATCCTGTTGGAATCGTGTCAGGTTGGAAAATCCCCGGCCTACAATCCGGTTGTAGGTCAGGGAATCAATGTGCCGAGACGCAATCTGCAGAGCTCTCCCAATGTCATTTTCTAAAATCAGGGTTCCGCCGTAAGTATCCGTATAGTATTCTGGGGTTGCATATGGTTCATAAGACATTTTTTCACCCCTTATCAGGCACCAACCTCTGCAGTATCAACATCCACATAAATGCTGTCGATTTTGCCATCACGGCCATTCGGAAATACAAATACATCGGAGAAAGATCTGTTCTGATACAGATATCCATCGCCTTTTGTATGTGCGCCAGGTGCAAAGTAATAGATGCTGCTGATCTTCGGTACAGTCTTACAGGTCTGTCCACAAGCAACAAGTACGTTGATCTTGTGCGCACCTGTCACTGCTTCAACACCGCTTCCAGCAGTTACCTTTTTCTGCGGTTCAAATCCACCGTTTTCCGGCTCCCAGTTAAATGCATCATAGAATCGCTCATCATCGATTACTTCCATGATCGGCACCCCATCAATGTCTGTTACTCTGGTCTCAATGCCAAGACCGCCTTCTGCGATCTGAGTCATTTCGATCTTACGAGTGAACTCTGTGGACTGCTCCAGGGCATCCATGATCTCACTGCGAACATACATGAGCAGAGATCCGTTCGCTTTGTATCTTCTGAGTTTTCCTTTTGCAAGGATATCTTTCAGCATTCCAAAGACTTTTGCCTTAGTATATGTGGAAATTGCTGTGGATCCGTGATAGCCTTCTGTCTTCTGGGCTGCCTGGGCAACTTTGGAGAAAAACAGTGCATCTGTTTCCGGAACCACCCATGTCTGTTCGAACACTCTGGAAATGTTCTGGATAGAAGCTGTAGCATTTGTCTCATCAACATCTGCCTTATCTACCATGAACTCAACATCACGGTCATGTGTCAGTGTGTACGGTACGTCTTTCTGTTCATAAGAACCGACATTCCAACCGCCTTTTCTGTTGTGGTTTTTATATCCGGATGTACTCATCTGGGTAAAATGAAAAGTTTTGGCGTCAAGCCATCTAACATTACTGGTTACAAATGGAGAGGTCAGGGTTCCCTGCATCAGGATTTCAAGAAGTTCCGGGCTCCACTGTTCTGCATAATTCAATGCCATATCTTATACCTTCTTTCTTTTTTAGTTCCAACGGTTCCAACGCTTTGTTGGCACTGCTGTCTGGTTTGTAGTAGTCTGCTGCGGATGCTGTGCCGGATTACCGCCGGTTCCTACCTGGGTAAATCCGGTCTTTCCATCAGCCTGTGGTTTCAGTGCCGGAACGTCTTCCAGCACCTTGTTTACAGCTGTTTTCAATGTTTCCTCATTGATGTTTCCATCTTCTCCCACAACCTGGCTTAAATCAGCCATTTTAAGGATATATGGAATTGTCTTTGCTTCGATTCCCAGAGATACAGCCATCATTGTTGCTGCATTTTCTACCTGTGCTGCCTGAACAGCTTTCTGAGATGCTGCAAGCTGCGCCTGTGTCTCCGTGATCTGGTTCTGCATTCCGACAACGTCTGGCTGATTTGCTGCTTTCTGTTCCTTGAATGCTGTGATTGCTTGCTCCACTTCCTGCTGTGATAAGCCCTGCTGTTTAAAATAAGCTTTCAGGGCAGTATCTTCTTTTGCCGCAAGGGTTCCATCCAGCATCTGCTGGATTTTTCCGTAGTCAATAGCTGGAGCTGCCTGCTGATTACTCTGAGCCGCAGTCTGCTGAGTATCAGGGGTCTGAGTTGCTGTATTGTTATTTTCCATTTCTGGACTCCTTTCCGTTTTGAGAGTGTCGCTCTTATGTCTTCCATTGTCATCAGTGTCACTGGTCACGCACCTTTTTGCGTCATATCGTGTTTGGACGTAAAAATAAGACGCTTAACCCTGCGCCTCAATGGGAGATTTTGGATCACCGCCTTTCTGATCTTCAACGGTCTTTACCAGCTGCAGATTTACTAGATACTCTGCTCTTTTCCGTGACACTTCCAGTTCTTCCCCGACTGTACGAAGAACCAAGTCATTTTCTTTGTCACGGAAGTTGTGCTGCACTATCACCTTCAAATAACCACCTCCTTATTGTTTTGGCAACTGTCTTCTTAAGCCCTCTGAAAGCAGAATAAATCCCATAAACCGAAACTAAAATTACCGCAAAGTAAGTTGAATATACACCTACCGCAATCACCATCTTAACTGCTACCAGCAAAATCCTCACATTCCACATCCCTATCCAAATATAAAATGCAAGTTTAAAAAGTGTGAACAACAGATCCTTACCTTCAATTACTACAGTTTTCATTGTCTTTACCTCCTCTTGCGCCGGCGCAAATTTAATCATTATGTGTGACTTTAAATCCCCACTGTGGAAGAAAATTAATCTCATAATGGTACTTGTCCACATCTGATCCAGAAATGTCTTCAACTACATACATGGTATAGTCATTCAAATAAACATAGTCTTTCTGGTACTTCCCTTCTGCGGTCTCAATAATTACTTCCAGTTCATTTGAAGAGTTATTCTTCAGTGCAAATGTTCCAGTCAATTCCAACAGGATTGTATCTGTTCTGGCATTCAAAACAGTAAGTTTTCTGGTTACATTGAAGTTATCTGCCTCCTGTGAAATATTCGCACTCACCTGATCAGCTTCTGTGCAACCCGTAGCTACAAAACACACCAGGATTACCAGTGCCATTAATACTGCAATTCTTTTGGTTGCTCTTCTTTTCATTTTCTTCCTCCTACATTTTGAAGCATCTGTTTTCAAACTTCTTATAGGCATCCATATACAGTTCGTTCTTATCACCGTTATATGTCAGCTCATAGTACATGCCATCTGGTACCGTAGTGCTAAGCAGTGCCTTGTTGTTCTGCAAGGTCTTACAGCTCCATACCACATACACATCATGTACAGTCACCTGCTGCCGATCTGTGACATCCATGTGACTATTGGTGTACTCCGCAACTTTTGCTTTACATAATCTCAGAAATTCTTCATTCTCCATGTTGTTATTCCTCCACAATTATCCAATCATCTGCCAGCATATCCGCCTGTGATGCAAGCCATCCCATCTGTACACCAGATGTTCCGACAAAAGCTACTGCTTTATTTCCAATTGCATCATGCTCGCAGTTCACGACTTTGTCATCTGCTGTCATATAAGAAATTCTGGTTGCAAGCTGAATGTACTGTTTCTTTCCGTTCCACCCTTCACGTGCTACTTTCATGCCACGTTTCAGGTACTTGATAGCTTCACTAAAACTAAAGGTTGCCTTTCCTCCCAGAATTGGACAATTCTGCCCATTCGCTGGAATCCATTCATCTGACATGATGTTTTGAAGCGTATACTCAACAACCTGGGTTTCCCGGATATCCATACAATTTCCGTCTTTTGTGTACATGAGAATTGTTTTTGACTCCTCATCCCACCACCAATATCCCCCCCATGATGGAAGCTTCATTCCTATACCTTGCTTCATCATTTTGAATGCTTCTGAAAATTTCATGTTCTTTATCCTCTCTTTCTTAAAAATAAGCACAAAAATAACACGTCTTTCGGCGTGCTATCATTGTTTTTATAACTGTATTGATATTTTTGAGTATAAAAATACCACTAGCCGTTTCTGACTGGTGGTATTTAGTACCATAAAACCGTTTTCTCTGTTGGTGGGTTCTCCATTTTTGCCAAACGTTTCAGTTCATTCCGAACATGCGGTGCCGCAAAAGAGCTTGCATTTTCATGTTCTGTAACTTTTCCATCCTCAATTCTCATAAAACCTTTGGGTTCTTTCCCCTCTGGGTAATAGTCGGCAGAAATCATATTATTTGTCTTTTTTATGTTTTTCAAGATTACCATAATATTCTAACGCCTCCTTCGGGTAATCAAATTTTTCAGTGGCAAGCTCATGTGCTTTCCAGTGCTCCATATCAGGATTTTCTCTTTTTATTTTCATTTCAAGAAGCTCATGCTCTATCAAAGTGCGGTCATGCTGTTTAATGTCTTTCCCTGTCATAAGCCGTTGCCAGCTCTGAGCTATGGCGCAATCGGGATCAAATCTGCGGTATGTCTTTAAATCCGAATCAAACAACGATTCATCTTCAAACAGATATGCCTTTATCTTTACTATATCAGATTTTTCTTTTCCTAGATTTTCAGCAATCTTCTTTGCATCAGTAGAAAAACTCCTGACCTCTTTGTAGTACATCTCTGCAAAGTTTTCTGCCTCTTCACTGAATATATCTGTGATTCTGGCTCCTGATATCATTATAGCAGAGTCCGCATCATTTGCAACGGATTTCCACTCATTTTGTTTCTGCTCATACTTCTTTTTGTTCTCCGGATCCAGGGAAAAATCTGCCAGCCTACCAAACTTCTTTTCCTGCCTCTTTGCGTACTGCTGCCGGCTTTCCTGTTCCTGCTTCCGTACCAGTTCATTTAACTCCGCTTTGGTATACCTGCTCTTCTCTGGCGGGGTGCTGATACCTTCAAAGTATGTAGTGTGGCTATCCTTGCAGCGCGGATGGTACAGGCCTGCAGCTATGGCACTGCTCATGAGTGGATACTTGATTCCGGTAACTGGGGACCTTCCGTCTTTCGGACCATTGCTCCACACATCATCAACCAGCACCTTTCCCACAAAAGGCAAGCATTTCAGACAGGGATTCCCGCGCTTATTCATAATCACTGTAGATATCCCCCATTCCTGGCGCTTCTGGCCTTCTCCCTGCAGGTATGCCCTCTTGCTGGCTGTTCTGATTGCCATATCCGCATAATCAGCAAGCGTGTGTCTTGCACCGTTGGCATACTGCACGCAATTCAAGCCAGCCTTTACAAAATCCTCTGTAGCCATATCCACAGCTTTCTCATAGGTACCAGCTCCTGTGTTTGCATATACCTGAGCATTGTAAATCACTTTGCGGTACTGGTCATTTGCCATTCGAAGGACAGCAATCTCAGCCTTCTGCATATCGTTCATGGTAGCGTTAATCAAGGTTTCCAGCTTTCTGTCATTCACCTTGAAGAACTCAGCTGTTGCCCCTTTGGAAATACGTTTAGCAGGAAATCCATTTCTGATAGCTTCCAGGATTGCAATCTCCTGTGCCATCTCGCCTTCAGATCTGGACAGGGATATCAGTGTTTTGATCTGTGCATTGATATCCTTAAACTGCTTGCCATACTTCTTCCGGTTGTCCTTCTTGTACTTTTCCAGGGATTTCAGCTGCAGTGCCTGCCACATAGCCCATTGTTTATCTTCATCGATCTCTTCCAGCTTGTGCCGGCGCATATTACGGATCATGGAAGATATAAGCTCATTTTCTATGGCTTCAAAGGCAGCTCCAATGTCGTAGACGGTGTTAAGCTTCGGCATCTGCGGTTACCTCCCGTTTGCATATACCCTAAAGCCCTGGCTTTTGAATATTCGGATCATGTCTTTCAGCTTTGTTTTGCTGGTACAGGCATCATTTCTAAGCTCAGCATAATCATTCTTTTCCAGAGCGTACACGCCCATCGGCACCTGCTCCTTTGCCACTTCCAGAAGCCCCTGGTACTCCTTTCGGTTCATCCGGTATATTCTGTTTGCCACCTTTACTTTCATTATCTCCACCGCCTTCCAGGTCAATCTTAAAGCTTCCAGCTTCCAGCCTCCAGGTTCACTCCTGGTTCATCCACGTCCTGGATGCCCTGCTCTGCCTTCAATCTGGCTATTTCTTCTTCTTTGCAGTGATCGTCCAGTGTATCTCCATACAGTTCTTCAACACATCGTTCAATGCTCATAATGCCACCCTGTTTCGCTTTGGCAACTGTCTCTACCTGGCTTTCGAATGACGGGTTTGCATATTCTCCAAACGGAATGTTGACCTTTACTTCTTCAATGCTCTTGTTATGCAGGATATTGTCTGCATTGATACACATTGAAACAACTCCCGGAAGAACTTCCTGCAATGCCTTTACAATTGCGTTCCTGGTGTACAGGGTTGTCTTTTCTTTTTCCCTCTGTGCTTCTGCATTATCCAGCTTCTTTGTGTCAATCCCCAGTGTAGATGGACTGATCACTCCCTGCAGGCACAGATCTAGGGCTGTAATGTATGATGCCATATAACTGTCATGAGGAATAACCGGCTGGTCCGTAACGACCTGATTCTTCTGACTTTCTCGCATATCTCCTTCTGCTGCAAAATAGCGGTTGTCGAACGGATTCGGTTTTATCAGCATCCCTGTTTCAGGATCATGTGGAACCAGGCAGTCTGGAACATAGGTTTTTGCCCTTCCTGCCCGCAGGGCATCCATCCACTGGGACCATGTCTCATCCAGTGAATCATAGCTGTCGAGCTTTCCATCGAATATGCTGCCGCCTCTGCCTTCATATCTGGTAGACTCATAAATCATAAATGGTTCAGCCAGCATGACCGAATCATCAAATTTAATGTCTGTCAGATTCTCAGTGGCTTTTATAGATTTAATATCGACCAGTCTGCCGTCAAGATACAGCTCATTGATAATATAGCCATAGCCATAACGCTCATTCAGGACATACACTTTTCCTTTTTCTTTGTATGGTGTCTTGAATACGATTTCCCTGATTCGGTCTCTCTGGTAGACAAATTCAACCCTTTCCCCCGGATACCACTCCAGTATCGGATAATCACTGATTGTTGTATCTATTGCCACTTTAAAAGCGCCATCTCCGATAAACAGTGTTTCTTTGAGGGCGCTTTCAATCTTTTTATAAAATTTATTATCTTTCTCAATTTCTTTCCACAGCTGTTCCTGCGCCGGCTGTTCAAATTCAAATTCGTTCATGTCCGGCAGAACAGTGAAAGAAAGAACTTTAACAGTCAGCCCCGGGAGACCAGTATGAATCTTCCGCATGTCCATTCCAGGGGTTGATCTGCTTGCCCAGAACTTGTGTCTGTCTGCAAATTCTGCATTCTGCTGATAGATCTGTTCCAGCTCGTTTCCGTCACCCCTGTACCAGATACGGTTCAGAATTGCGTGTCCTTCGAAATCCATCATCTCATTGATCTGAAAGTTAAAAGGGTTCGCCGGAAGAACATTCAGCCAGCTCCGGACCGTCTTTTTTATGTTTTCATTTAATCTTTCCATCCATTTCACCTTTTCTGTTCCTCCTCAAATCCAATCAAGTCACGGTATGGAATCCATCCGTACTGCTGGGAGTTGATCGTATGGTCATTTCTATCTTCCGGAATGTCTTTATCTTCATCCCAGGAATATTTCTCCATCTCTGAAATATGATTTGTACAGGTATCCACTACCAGATAGCAGCCCTGCTGGATCCAGCCAAGTTGAAGCTTGATTCTGTCCAGAATTTCTACTTTTTTGTAGGATTCCACAAAGTTGTACAGGCATCCGTTCAGGCGCTTGTATTTCCGCAGTTCTGTGATCGTAGCCGCATCTGCGCAGTCAATAAAGGTTTCCCTTGCAAAGCCCCAGTCCTTACGGCATTTTTCCAAGAATTCAACAAATTTTACTGCTGTATCGGATGGAGCAAGAGGCTGATCCAGATCTTTGTTACTGTAAACTTTCTCAGCCAGGGTGATCAGCCTTCTATCTGTCGTAATGCCCTGAAATATCATTGCAATTGTATCCGGGGATTTTGAAGAGTACGAAGTATCCAGACCGCAGGTAAATTTTTTGAATTTTATTTTGCCTGCTGCCATCTGGGCTTTTACCCATTTCTCAGATACTACATGTTTCTTTCGGCTGAAGTTCGGGAAGATCAGTCCGGTTGCTTTTCCTCTGAGGCCTAAGATCTTGTTCTTATAGATCTTTGTTCCTTTCGGGGTGTTCCGGATGATCTGGTCTTTCTTTTCTTCCGGAAGCCCTGCATTATCGTCAAAAGAAAAGAACCAGTGAACCCAGCCGGGCTTTGGTTCTTCTTTTAATTCGTCTTTGATCTCCTGTGGCGTGTCCTCTTCCCATTCAGGAAGCGGGCGGCTGCAGTTGATATACTCTTTATACACATCCAGGCTCGGATCATCCGGGTTTAAGGTTGCCATGAGGTAATCACAGCGCATGGAAGCCTCACGGACAAAGTCAATATCTGCTGTGTTGATCTCATCGATATACAGGCATCCATACTGACCGCCAAGGGCTTTCTTCCATTTCTTCTTGTTTCCATATCCCAAAACGTATATGGTTTTGTCCCCGGATGAAGTATGAAAAAGAATATGCGGGATCTTGTCATCCTTGGTGCCGGATCCGTTGTACTCTACCAGGCTTCCGAAATCGTCCAGGATTCCAAGGTCTTTGTTAATAATGTTTTTCTCTGCTGTTCCAGTGTCGTCTGCTGCCAGGATATGAAGTTTTTTCGGGCTCTGGGCTACCTTCAGCATAAACTTAAAAATTCCTACTGTAGTCTTTCCTGCTGCCGTGGTACCTTCCAGGAACTCCACCGGTGTCTGGCATTTCAAAAATGCTTTGTATTTTTCAGACAGCACAAGATCCATGCTGCTCATTATCCGCCTCCGCTGATCTGCTTGATCAAGCTGTCCAGTTTTGATTTTTCTTCTTCCATACCGCTGAGCTGAAGCTTGTCATTCCACATTGCCAGATGGCGTCCAAGCATATCCAGGGCTTTCAGTTTGTCTGCAAGCTTGATTTCTCTTTCCACGCCATCTTCTCCAAATGATTTTACTTTCACGGACTGTATAGCTGCCAGATCGTCCCTGGAGGCATCTTCTTTTAACGTTGCGTCTTTTGCATTGATCACATCATCTGCATTTACAAATGCAATTCTGGCCAGTTCCAGAAGAACACGGTCAGCATTGATTCCGGTTCTTTTGGATCTTTCTGCGATTGCCTCTGAAATTGCTTCTGAAACTTGGGTTTTCTGGAGTAACTCATGTCCGATTTCAGAGGCTCTCTGACCATTTTTCGCCTTGTATCCGGCTCTTATGGCGGCCTGGGTAGCATTCAGGTCAATCAGATACTCTTCCACAAATCTCTTCTGTTTTTTTGTCACTCAGGCTCACCTTCTTTCAAAAATATAATAAAATACAGTCCTGCCAGCACCATCCACGACAACCGATTGCCGCCGTCAATCATGAAAGGAGGTGACCGTATGCAAGAAATAACGGCTGGTGCTGTGCACGCTGTACGAAAATTGGCATAGAAAAAGCAGCCCCGGAGAGCTGCCCTGTTGGTAGTGTACAATATTAAATTAATAATTATTTAATTAATTCCATGTACACTTACCTCCCTTATAAATAATGATCTTAGACCCATATATTTCTACGTCATTATCACAATTCATATTTACATTATTGCCTAATTCTATTATAACATCCTCAAATGTAAGTGTTCCTAGAATTATTTCTTTCTCTTTCTCCCAGTATGCTTTAGCCTGCAAAACTTTGTAATTTCCCTGTTTCAAATTTTTAAATTGATCAAGGGACAATTTTATTTTTGTTATCGCAAGTTCTTTTTGACCTTTTAATGGTCCCTTATTCATTATTTCAACAATACTGTTTAATGTCGCCGCAGTAAACTCTATACTTTTTATTTGTATAATATGCTTTTCTCTCATTAAAATACATTCAGTACACTCATTATTTTCCAAATTAAATCCCATTCTACATACCTCCAAATTTTCTTTAGTGAACAATCGAAGCTATTGTCGATACTGTTGCATAATAAATGCCAACCATAGCCGCTACCGTTGCAATCACTCCCAAAACAATAGCAATATTATTTGTATGTCTATACTTCCTATCTTCTTCAAGCTTAGTTGTTATCTTTTCTGACAAAGCATCAATTCTATTGTTCTGGTCATTAATCATCTGCTCGATACGATCTAGCCGCTTATCCATGCGCTGTTCCGAGTTTTCAACTACTCTGTTTACTCTATCTTCAGAATCTTTTATATCTTTCCTTAAATCAGATTGATCACGATCAACTTTTTCAATATATTTCTGCAACAAATCGTCCATAGAATCATCCTCCGGCTTTTTATATTCTCCGATTTTTCCGGATAAAATTTTGTCAGAACTATTTTCTCTTACACGATCACGAAAATTCGTCACTGTACTATTTCTCATCGCTTTGCTCTCCGTCACTGTAAATTTCAGATAATTGTCTTATCAAAAATTCTAATTCATCTTTACTCAATGACAGATCTAATGATTCATTGTCGTTACGTATCACTCGGATTTTTTTGTATTGATCATTAGTTCTATTATACGCTACAGATTTCAATCCTAGACCGCCATTTTCTGGTGGAAAAACATCCGCCGATAAATGCTGTATAGAAATAGTAAAACTCTTTATTGCATCCCGATATTCCTCAGCAATATTTTTAATTTCATCCTCACTTAATCCCTCTACAAGATTTACATTCTTTTCACTTTCCGGATCAAATACTTGGGTTGGATCATAATCATCCTCGTTTACCGCATTAATGTATACATATCCGCAAAAGAAAAAGGACTGAAAAGGAGCTCCTAAGATTAAGCTTATTGCTTGATCCATTTCATCAAAACAAAACGGATAATCTACTCTAGTCTGAAATATCTGAATAATCTGAAGTGCTTTCGCAAATATCATTTTGTCCTTCCGATATCTCAAAAATATTTCTGGACTGTAATTAAATATATTACTTCCATTCTCATAAGCCATAACACGTCAACCTCCCACATACATTTTCTTTCATCATACTACAAAACGCCCCGTATTTCTACAGGACGTTTGCAAAAAATGTATGTAGTTTGGATAGCTTCTCGCGAAGCCAATCGGAACACCAGGACTCGAACCTACGGCTCGGCTTAACGGCTCATGCTCCCTCCCGATCGGGGAGGTGTTCCGAATTTGTGATCCATACGTGCCGCTGTATCAATCACTTGGAGGTTTCTGTGTTCTTTTCTCTGAACCACATTTTTATTTACGTCTGCAACATTTTTCTGTTTTCCTACCCTCGAAGTACACAGACAGCGTTGCGGCACTTGTCAATCATTTAATAAGGAGCTATTATGAAATCTTTTCACCAAACCCAGTTTATATACTACCATGGAAAAAGCGAACATGACCGAACATTTTATAATTTTCCTAAATTATCTTTCAAATATCTGTCATGACGGATTCTGCAATTATCTTCTGTATATTTGATCCGCCGCTTCGGAAAACGGTAATTCATATTAATGGCTACTGCTGCCCAGGTCATATCATCCAGATAGTAAAAGCGAAACATCATTCTTAAATCACTCTTTGGAATTTTCTCAATAAAATCATCCACTGCATTTACGGCTTCCTGCAGCTCATCTTCCAGGATATGTAACTTTAACACCCTCTTTTTTATCATGTTCTTCACCTGGTCTGCTTCCGGAAGGGGATAACCGGTTATCTTAATTGGCCCTATGGTTCCATCTTTTCTTGTACCTCTGACGGTGTCTGATACAACACCTTCTGCTTTGATTCTTTCCAGCCTGTGCTGATCCCGGTCTATCCGTTCTTTCAGATCACGGATTTCCCCTTTTATCTCCAGGTATTGTTCCAGAATGTCCTTGTCCATCGGTACCACCTCCTGCTTTCAGTCGTTCCAGTTCCCAATATGTAGGTGATCTGGTTAATCCATTTGATAACTGTAGCTCTATCACATGTGGATATAATGCTTTTACTCTGGCTTTCACCTTTTTGGTGATGATCTTCCCGTCACCAGAAGCATAGCTGGTTTGTATGATTTGAATAACATCCCCTCTTTTGATTCCATGTTTCTCTTCTAACTCCTGCTGCCGTTTCTCCCACTTTTCCGCTTCTGCTATTGCATATTCAGCTGTAGGATCTTTATATTTTTCATTGTTCATTACACTCTTTCACCTCCTACAAGTCTCTCTTGTCTTCTATCTTTTCTTCCCAGTCGAACTTCTGTCCACAGCTGAAGCAATACTTTGTAATCTCTTTTCCAGTAAAAAGCTGCCCACAGGATGGACAACGGTATATATCAGTTGTTCCTGTACTGCTATCCGGTATTGGCTTTTTCGGTGGTCTCTCCCATCCTGGGTTTAAACGATTCCATTCTTTCTTTGCTTTCTTGGTCCAGGGCAAATCCTTACTTGTCCAATGACACGATTTGCATTCAAGAAACATTTTCCCATTCATTTCATCCCAAACTCTCATGTCACTCTTTCCACATTTCGGGCATTTTCTTTTCATTTCATCTTCCTTTCGCACCTATTCCCTGTTAAATCCCATTTCTTCATAAATGTTATAATTTG